>DASPKB010000346.1:0-6119 GCA_035628315.1 Gemmatimonadales bacterium
ATTGGGCATTCGACGCGATCTCTCGAGGAATTTTTCGAGCTCCTCTCCGAGAGCAGGATCGAGGCGGTGGCGGACGTTCGCCGGTATCCCGGATCTCGGCGCTGGCCGCATTTCGCCCGGGAATCCCTCGGGATGGCGCTCGAGGATCACGGGCTCCTCTACATGTGGCTTCCCGAGCTTGGGGGTCGGCGCACACCTAGCCCCGATTCGCCCAACACGGCGTGGCGCAGCGCAGCTTTCCGGGGCTATGCCGACTATATGGCAACCGAGGCGTTTGCCGACGGGCTCGACCGGCTCGTAAACCTGGCCTCCGGGCTGCCAACGGCAATTTTGTGTGCCGAATCGCTCTGGTGGCGCTGTCACCGTGGTCTGATTGCTGATGTGCTTCGCTGGCTCGGATTCGAGGTGATTCACATCCTGGGACCTCGCTCGACGGTCATTCACCCTTACACGCCGGCGGCACGGATTGTCAGTGGGCGGCTCAGCTACTCCGCGGCCGGCGCTGCCTGACAAGCGCATGCAGCCGACGGCGTACAGTCGTAAGGGCGTAGGATTGTGAGTAGGAGCGGCAAGTCGCCGCAGTTGATGCGCGGTTCGTTAGGCCGCAGGGGGTGACAACTCATGATCAGCGAGCAAGAGAAAGCGGCTCTGTTCACCGAAGTCCACCGTGCGATCGAGGAGGCCGCCGCAAGCGCTGCGGCTGCGGTACGAAGCCAGGAGGTACAGCTCAGCTATCCGCCTAATGCCGGCTTCTCCCCCGCCGAGCAGCGAGCACTAGCTTCCTTTCCAGCCGCGCCGGAGGCAGAGAGCGCACTCAGGAAGATCATCGCGGACGCGGCTTCCGTGCCGCTCTTTCGGCTGTTTTGTCTATTCGATGCGGTTGGAGCCCCGGAGGACTACGAGGATGTCTGGCTGGGCCTCTCGCTGAACACACCGGACGATGACGATGAAGAGCCGGACACGATGCTGCATGACGAGTTCTTTGATAGCTACTGGAAGTGGCGAGAGAGACGCCCTGATCCAGGCTGGAAGCTGGATACATATCAAGGCTGACTGCCGGGAGGGATGTATGAACGATGTTTCGGTCTTCAGGATGTACGTTCTCCGCGCCACCTACCTCTTCATCATTGTCGGTGTAGGAACGCTTATATGGCCACTCCTCCTGGACTCGCCGGAGACTGTTGAGCACTTCCGGGGTGTCACGTGGTGTCTTCTAAGCACGGTTGCGATTCTTGCGCTGGTCGGCCTCCGCTATCCGCTTAAAATGCTGCCGCTCCTTTTCTTCGAGCTGATCTGGAAGGCGACATGGATAATCGCAATCGGTATTCCGCTGCGAAGTGCGGGCCAGCTCGAGGGCCCGTTCAGCGAGACCTGGTTCGCCAACGTCATGGGACTTCTGATCTTCTCTCTTGCTATTCCCTGGGGCTATGTGGTGCGTCGGTACATTCGTGAGCCGGGTGACCGCTGGTCGTGGTCGAGGGCTCCTGGTCCGAGCACAAGTGCAGGCGTTCGCCCAACCTGACGAAGTAGTAGCAATGGGCAGGCTGCATTCCTGCTAGACAGAGCCTAAGAATGAGAGAAGGACACTGGGGTGCTCTGGCCCTTCTCGTCCTCGCCACTGCCGCAGCCGCGATCGCGGGCGCGAGTGGCTCGGTTCAATCCGCAGCCTTCTATCTGCAGCTCTCCAAACCGTCCTGGGCTCCACCCGCCCAGGTATTCGGCCCGGTTTGGAGCGTGCTCTATATCCTCATGGCGCTGGCCGCCTGGACGGTGGTTCGTGCATGGGGGTGGCCGGGTGCTCGACCAGCCATAGCTTTGTATGTAGTCCAGCTGGCTTTCAACGGCCTGTGGCCCTGGCTGTTCTTTCGGTGGCGCCTGGGCGGTCTTGCGTACATCGAGATCCTGGTGCTCTGGTTACTGCTAGTGCTCATTGTAACGGTGTTCTTCCGCGCCCGTCGCCTGGCTGGGGTCTTGATGCTGCCGTACCTTGCGTGGGTCACTTTCGCCGCCGCATTGACGTACTCGGTATGGCGTCGGAACCCCGGAGAACTTTAGCTGCGGGTTAGTAAGACGCGGGTCATCTCCCAACACAAGGGTCTACTGTGACTGCACGTGGCGTGTCGATGTGAGCATGCGGGTCGATCAACTTTCTGCCGCCCTTCTCCTGGGCCTGGGAGCGTGTAGCGGGCCTACGGCCGTAAGCGAAGGCGACTTCACCATCCGCGCAACTGGTCAGGATGTTCTGCTCGTCAATAGCGCCGAACGGCCTACCTTCTACTTCCTGGTAGAAAGAGATACCGCGGCCGTCATCAATTTTGCGACCTGCGTACAGGGACCCCAATGCCCCCATGTTGCCGCAGGCGCGACCGTCGGGGTGCCTTACACCAGAATCACCGGTTATCAACCTGGTAAGCGGGAAATCATCGTCTACTGGTGGCGAAGTGTGCCGTCGTCAAGCGGCCCACAGGTCGAGCGCCTTCATAGCACAGTTTTGGAGCTGTAAGCGCATGCTACGATCAAGCTCCTGTCTGCTTTGGCTCATCCTCCTCAGCGCAATTGGTTGCGGTTCTAGCGATGGGGTGGGCCCCAATGCAGAACCGAGGTCGCTTCCCGCGCTGCAGCCACTTTGTGCGGAGCCCGCTCCCCTGCTCGGCGCACCTGATCCATCGGCCTCAGGCTACATCGTGGTTTTTCACCCGAGCGTAGACGCCTCGAGGGAAGCCGCCCGTCTCGCCGCGGCTCACGGCTTCCAGCCCCGTCACGTGTACACGGCAGCTCTCGGCGGATTCAGTGCGGATCTGAGCCGAGATTTAGTAGCGACACTGCGGTGCGTGCCGACGATCGACTCGATCGAGCACAATCAGGTCTATACCATAGGAGAGTAGCCCGGACCTCGAGCGTGTGCCGCCTTACAAGCGCATGCAGCCAGATCGTGCGTCGAGGAGTCAGGAGAGTGACAGGGCCAGGTCGCCGCAGGAGCAGCCCGTGATACCTACGGACTCAGGATACGAAGCGCGGGTGCGGGAGAGCTTCAGTCGCCAAAACCACATGGCTACTCTCGGGGCCAACATTGTCTTCATTGCCCCGGGCCAAGTGCACCTGGCATTTCCGTTCGCCGAGGCGGGGTTTCTGGCTTGCGGGCGCGTGCTGCGCCAGGGCCGGACTCTCACCATCTGCCAGGCCGATGTGTTTGCGACTGACGCCGGCGAGCGGGCCCTCATTGCCACGATGCTCTCAACCATCTTCGTGCGTCCGAGGAGCAGCGGCGGCACGGGCCCGGGCAGGTAGCAGTGGAGCCAGGGGCCGCAGAGCTCATCCGGACCCTCGAGCTCAGGCCTCATCCTGAGGGCGGCTACTATCGAGAGATCTGGCGGGCGTCTCTCGCGGTGGCGCCGGCTGACGGGCGGGGGCAACGACCCGCGTTAACTACGATCTACTTCCTCCTTCCGGGTGGTGCTGTGAGCCGCTGGCACCGCGTCCGCTCGGACGAGCTCTGGCAACATATTGAGGGGGCGCCGCTAGAGCTGCTGCAACTGGCCCCGGATGAGTGGCAGCTTCGTCGGACCCGCCTCGGCTTTCCCCAAACCGGAGAGGAGACACCCCTGCACCATGTGCCGGCGGGCTGGTGGCAGGCGGCGCAGACGCTGGGGTCGTACACCCTGGTGAGTTGCACCGTCGGTCCGGGTTTCGACTTCGCGGATTTCGAGTTGCTGGCAGAGCGAGGCGAGCTTGCTGCCGAGCTCGGCCGGAAGCTCCCCGAGGCGGCCGCACTGCTCTGAGCGGGTACCTGGGCATGCAGCTGAGGGGCGAGGAGCTCAGGTGTTCCTAAGGCTCTGGATCAAACTGGGTAGCTCTATCGGCCCTGCTGGGCGCGTGCGCTTCGTGGTCGTTGGCTGGCGCATCGTTTGAATAACCCCACTGAAGCTGACCGTCCTCAGTCGAAGGAACACGCAACCGTGATCCTCAGAGTCTCGCGGGAGGTGCCATGTACAGCGTTGATGCGAACGACGAGGTGGTGGAACTCGCGAGGGTCCCCCCGCCGTCTGCCGGCGCTCCGATGCCGGTGGTGTTTGCCGACGAGCGGCGGGTTCTTCTCGCTTATCTCGTCCAGTACCGCGAGCTGTGGCAGGATACGGGTGTACCCCTCACCGACGCTGAACCCTCCGCGGAACCAGCCGCGCTAGCCGAGTTCGTCCTGCCGCGAGCGCACCTGTTCGGGTCACCAAACGACGAGGCGCTCCACGGGCACCCCCTCTACCGGCGGGGGCTGCGACAGTACAGCGCCTATGAGGTACGGCGCTCCTCCTGGGTGCGCTCACTGGAGCAAATGCATCGCGTTCACTCGAGCCACAGCCCCGAGCGCTTCGCCCGGCTGCGGCATTACGTATTTACCTTCCACGATTCAACCTTCGAGTGCGTGGCCGAGGCGCTGCAGGTCACCGAGCACGAGGGACCGATGAGCCGGTTACTAGGTGAAATGCACCGGCGGCTCTCATCGTAATCGAGGTCGTCCGACGTGCGATGCAGAAGCTCCAGGTATGGCTGAGCCACGCCCTTTCCTGACCGCTTCCTGGCGGTACCTCGCGATGCTCAACTATGAAGTCCCGCCGGCGCTGCTGCGGCCGCTGGTTCCTCAGGGGACGGAGCTCGACTGCTGGGAGGGCGCCACGCTGGCCAGCATGGTCGGGTTTCGGTTCCTCGATACACGCTTGGCGGGCGTGCCGATTCCGGGTCACCGCGATTTCGACGAGGTCAACCTGCGGTTCTACGTCCGGCGTCTCGGCGACGACGGCGCCTGGCGGCGGGCCGTGGTATTTGTCCGCGAGCTGGTGCCGAGGCGCGCCATTGCGCTGGTGGCACGCCTGTTCTACAACGAGCCTTATACCGCCGTGCCCATGCGACACGAGCTGGAGATGGCGAATGCCGCGGAAGGTCAGCCGGGCCGCGCGGCCTACGCCTGGCGCATAGCGGACCGCTGGCATCGCCTCGAAGTGGTGACGCGGGGACGGCCGGCTCTGCCGGATCGCAACTCCGAAGCAGCGTTCATCACGGAGCACTATTGGGGCTACACGGTCCAGCGGGACGGCGGGTCTAAGGAGTACCGGGTGGAGCACCCACCCTGGCTCGTCTGGGACGCGGAGCGGGCACAGTTCGATTGTGACGTGAAAGCGGTGTATGGAGCAGGCTTTGCGGAGTGTCTCGGCGGGACGCCCTGCTCGGCGTTTCTGGCTGAAGGATCAGTGGTCACGGTTTATCGTGGGCGTCGCCTCCCTAGAGCCGTTGGGTGATCTGACAACCGCGCGCAGCCGCTGCGAGGCGATTCAGAAGGAAGTCTGGTGCCAAGCTCGGAGGAACGCTCGACCGGCAACGATCACGCGGGAGGACGACTGCAACTGTTTGCAGTAATGGCGGAATAGGGCGCGGGTCGAGATGTTAGTAGAAGATGACGCAGCGTGGATCTTGACCTGGAGCTTCGATGAACTGTGTGCTTCGGATCCTGCTACTCACGGCACTGCTCCAGAGCCCCTCCCTGGCACATGCACAGACGGTCAACTACGACGCTGCTACCGGTGATAGCGTAGCCCTCTACGGATTATGGCCAATCCCTCTGGAGAATGGCGATACGGCGTTGATGTTCGTGCTGCGGAGCTTCACGGCTGTAGGTGATACGGTCAGGGCACGGAAGGAGGCGCTGGGCTGGTGGCCCTGGCTTTCGGCTCAAGTGAAGGTGCGGGGATACTCCTGGGCCGGTATCAACGTGATCTGGCCGAAGGACCAGGGCGACTCGCTGTTCAACCAGGGCATTGCCGACAAGTACTCGGTGCTTTTTGGCCGAGACTACAATGGCTGCTGGCACCTGCTGGGCGACACGGTTCAGGTCTCGACCTGCAGCCCGTTATCCCGCTAGGTGGAATGTTCGAGCTCCCAGGACTGCCGGAGGACTGCCGGCCTCCCAAGTACACTGTTGGCTGGAGGGTCCTTGCGTCGCTCAGTGCTGTTAGTCGCCTAGTTAGCGGCTTGCGGGTGTTCTCCCGGGCTGGAGAGAATCAGTACACACCGAGCACTTCGCGTCTGCTCATGCCTGGTAACGCTGGCCGGCTGTCGCAACAGCGATAGCC
>DASPKB010000347.1:0-4177 GCA_035628315.1 Gemmatimonadales bacterium
CTCTTCGACTCACAAACCTTTTATCGATCAGGTGACGTGCGCCTGCGCCTGCGGCGGGCTGATGCGCCGCACTCCGGAAGTCATTGATACCTGGTTCGACTCCGGCTCGATGCCTTATGCCCAGTGGCACTACCCGTTCGAGCATCAGGCTGACTTCGATCGGCACTTTCCCGCCGATTTCATCTGCGAGGGAGTGGATCAGACCCGCGGCTGGTTCTACTCGCTCCTCGCCATTGCTACAACGGCATTCGACGGCCCGGCTTATCGCCACGTGATTGTCAATGAGTTGGTCCTCGATGCCGAAGGCCAGAAGATGTCGAAGAGCAGGGGGAACGTGGTGGATCCCTGGGCCATGATCGAGCAATTCGGCGCAGACACTATCCGTCTGTACCTGCTCGCCTCGAGCCAGGTCTGGCTGCCTAAGCGATTCGACCCGCGCACAATCCCGGAAGTCGCGGGGAAGTTCTTCAACGCCCTGAGGAACAGCTACAACTTCTTCGCCGGCTATGCCGGCGAGTGGACCCCGTCGGAGTCACCTCCGGCAAACCAGCGGCCGCTGGTGGATCGGTGGCTGCTCAGCCGGCTGGACGCCACTGCACACGCTGTCAGACAGGCCTGGAGCGGTTATGACGTGACTGCTGGTGTCCGGGCCGTCATGGATTTCGTGGTCGACGATGTGTCGCAATGGTATGTGCGGGTGAACCGGGCGCGGTTCTGGGCGCCTGATTCCACAGCGGATCCGGCGGCGCTGGCCACCTTGCATGAGGCGCTCGTGACCGTGGCTCGGCTGCTGGCGCCAGCCGCGCCGTTCGCCAGCGACTGGATGCACCGCGCGCTCGCGGGAACATCCGTCCACCTTGCACGGTTTCCGGTAGCTCGGGGCCAGCACTCGCCGGAGCTGGAATTCGCGATGGATGCCATTCGCCGGCTCGCCTCGCTGGCCCGCTCCGCCCGCGAAGAGCGGAACATCCGGGTCCGCCAGCCACTCGGCCGGATGCAGGTGGCAGTACCCGGGGCGGTCCGGGGCCGTACGTTGGAGGAGCTGCTGGAGCTGTTGCGGCTCGAGGTCAACGTGAAGAACATCGAGGTAGTCGCGTCTGACACGGATTTGGTTCGGCTTCGACCCCGGCCGAATTTTCGGAGCCTGGGCAAGCGCTATGGGAAGCGGACCCCGGCAGTAGCCGCCGCCACTTCCACGCTGACACCGGTCCAGCTGCGGGGTCTGGAGGCAGGAAGTCCGGCGACGTTGGAGCTGGAGGGTGAGCCGGTTACCTATTTGCCGGAGGACGTCGCGGTGGAGCGTGAGGTCGCTACGGATTGGCTGGTGCAGAGCAACGGCCCCTATGTGGCTGCTCTCGATCCCCAGCTGGATGAAGCACTCCGGCGCGAAGGTCTGGCCCGCGAGGTAGTCAACCGAGTCCAGCGGATTCGCAAGGAAGCCGGGTACAGCTACAGCGACCGGATCGTGCTCTGGATCGATGGAGACCCTGCGGTGATTGAAGCGGTGAAGGAGTACGCAGGGTTCATCCGGGGCGAGACCCTGGCCCGCGGGCTCGAAGTTGCGGCCCGAGCGCCGGCGCCCGATCTGGAACAGCAGGTGGACATGGACGGGCATGGGGCAGTGGTGGGAGTACAACGATACCAGGACGGCGGTCCCTCAGCCGGTCCTCAAACCATGGACAGATGATGAACAAGAAACAGCTCGCACATCTCGAGAAGCGCCTCATGGAGGAGCGTGCCCGTGTCATGAAGGAGCTGGGCTACTACGACGAGTCTTTCAACGCCACGCTGCAATCCTCCGACGGCGATCTCTCCTCGTATTCATTTCACATGGCTGATCAGGGAACCGATGCCATGGAGCGGGAGAAGCAATTCCTCTTTGCGTCACAGGAAGGACGCTACCTGTGGCACGTGAACGAGGCGCTAAGACGCCTCTACGGGAATCCGGAGAAGTTTGGACACTGCCATCAGTGTGGCCAGGAAATCAACTTCGAGCGGCTCGACGCCTTGCCGCACGCCCGTCTCTGCATCACCTGCAAGGAGAAAGAGGAAGATGGCAAACGCCGCTGACCCGGGAGTGCCGGGACCGGAGCGGCGGTTGTTCTATTGGGCGGCGCTCATAACGGTGGTACTCGATCTCATCACGAAGGTGATCGCGGAGGCCACTCTGCTTCGTACGCCGGGCATATCGGTCTTCGGCGACTGGTTTCAGCTTCGGTTGGTGTACAACCAGGGAGCGGCGTTCGGGCTTCACGTGGGTCCGTACTCTCGCTGGATCTTCTTCACCATAGCACTGGTAGCGGTCTTCGTGCTCGCGCGCATGTCCCGCAGCAGCCCGGTTGGGGATCGGTTCCGCCAGATTGCCCTGGGGCTGGTAGCCGGGGGGGCTGTGGGCAATCTCATCGACCGGGTCCGAAGCCCTCGCGGTGTGGTCGACTTCCTCGATGTGGGAGTTGGCGCCCTCCGTTGGCCTACGTTCAATGTCGCGGACATCGCGGTGAGCTGCGGAGCCATCGCACTCGCCATCTCGCTGTGGCGCGAAGACGCGCGGCGCCCGGAACCGGAGTCGGCATCGGCGGCGTGAATTGACAGCGGGGAAGCGGGGAAGCGGGGAAGCGGGGACAGAGCATTCGGGCCCCGCATCCGGCGCATCGGCTTCCACTGACATCAGCTTCACCGTTCTCTCCGACCAAACCGAGCGCCTCGATCGGTTTCTGGCTGATCAGCTCGGGCTCTCCCGAACCCAGGCCGCCCGCCTGGTCGCCGACAAACGCGTCAGCGTGGATGGCAAGACAGCGCGGGCCTCCCGACTGCTCTCCCGGGGCGAGCGCGTCCTCGTACAACTTCCCCAGCACGAACCCCCGCGAACTCTCCAGCCTCGGGCTATTCCCCTTGTTCTGGTGTTCGAAGACGAGCACCTGGCGATCATCGATAAGCCCGCGGGGCTGGTGGTACACCCGGCCCCGGGACACTGGGACGACACCCTGGTCAACGCGCTGGTAGCCCGCGGCACGACGCTGGCCGGTGGTGCTGAAGGCCGGCCCGGCATCGTTCACCGGCTGGACCGGGATACATCCGGACTCATGATCGTTGCCAAGACCGACCTGGCTCACCGGCGCTTGGGATCGGCCATTGCTGCCCGGCGGGTGAGCCGATCGTACGCGGCCCTCGCGTGGGGGCATCTCGATGCCAGCCCGCTCAGGATCGAGGCCGCCATTGCCCGGCATCCGCAGGATAGAAAACGGATGGCGGTGTCCCCCCGCGGCCGCCCCGCCCGAACGGATGCCTGGGTGGTTGCCCGGTTCGATGTGGTCGAGCTGCTCCGACTCGAGCTGCATACCGGCCGGACCCATCAGATCCGACTTCACCTGGAGCACGTCGGGCACCCGGTCGTGGGTGATCCGGTATACGGGGGCGGGGGTAGCCGGCGGATCTCCGGGGCGAGCCGGCGCGCTGCCGAGCGCATTGCCGCTGCCGCGCCTCGCCAAGCGCTCCATGCCGCCGCTCTGGCATTCCGCCATCCTGTGAGCGGAGCACCACTCGAGTTCACCTCCGAGTGGCCGGCTGATTTACGTGCGACGCTGGCCGCATCCGCTGGTGAAGAACTGGTTGATCGCCCAGACCCGCTCCGCTATCTTCGTTTCTTCAATAGAGATGGCTAACTCCCCCGCGCTTCACGCCGTCGTATTTCGCATCGGTGAGGTTGTCTGCGCGGCCCCGGCAGGGATCGTGCGTGAGATCCTCCCTCGCCTTCCGGCCACCCGTATTCCCGGGGTGCCGGACACAGTCGAGGGACTGGTCAACGTTCGTGGCAGCCTGCTGACCGTGCTCGACGGACACTTGCTCCTGCAACAGGACCGCAGGCCCTCCGACGAGGGCGCCATTGTCGTGCTCGAAGTACAGGGCAAGGGCTACGGACTTGGCGTCGGGCAGGTGCTGGATTTTCTCGAGCTTCCAGCTGCATCGGTGGTTGAGCGCCGGGATCTCCCCGGAGTCGATCCCCGGCTGGTCAAGGCGGTTGGACTCGAATCGGACCGGCACTTCATCCTGCTCGATGTGGATGCCGTGTTCGCGCCGATCATCGGAGGCTAACGGAGGAGTCTGTGAACCACACTGTGCTTGTCTGCGACGACGCCATCTTCATGCGTACCATGATCAGCGACATCCTGAGCCAGGC
>DASPKB010000348.1:0-2235 GCA_035628315.1 Gemmatimonadales bacterium
GCATGCCCAACCCGCTTCTCTGGGGTGCCATGGCGGCTCTCGCGGAATTCGTTCCCTATCTTGGCGCGGCCGCGCTGGTTGCCATCCTCACGCTGGCCGGGCTGGTCACGTTCGATCAAGTTGGGCAGGCGCTACTGGTTCCCGCCGCCTACCTGGGGGTCAACGTGCTCCAGTCCCAGTTCATTTATCCAACGATATTGGGTCACCGGTTGACGCTGAATCCCGTTGCGATCCTGGTGGGTCTGGTGTTCTGGTGGTGGATCTGGGGGATACCAGGAGCATTTCTGGCAGTACCGCTGCTCGCCACGTTCAAGATTTTCTGCGATCACATCGAAGCGCTGGCGCCAATCGGCGAGTTCCTCGGACGCTGACCATGCCTGCCGATCGCCTGACAACGGAGGAAAGCGCCGCCCTCGGCCGCCTGGCCAACCTCGTGGACCGCCGGCGGCTTCGGATCTATCGCTCATCCGGCGGACTCACCGGCCTGGTCCGCAGCGCCGTGCTCTGCATCAGCCGGAACCGGGCGGTCGCACTCGGCCACCACGTGTTCCTGCCCGATCGATGTGCTCATGAGCTGCCGGTGCTGGCGCACGAGCTCACCCACTGCGCGCAGTATCATGCGTGGGGGGCAGCGCGCTACTACGCGCGAGGCATTCGGGCTCAGCTCCAGGACTTGCTTCACCGCAAGCTTCGCCTGGGCGCGAGTCCCTACGGCTACCTTGGCGAAGGCCGAAAGCCGTTTACCGAGTATGGCATGGAGCAGCAGGGCCAGATTGTAGAGGATTGCTTCCGGGGTCACGCCGAAGCTCAGAGCCTCTCGCCCTTTCGGCCGGGAGACCGGTCCGCGAGCTAGGGCGTTCCGTCCGCCTGATCAGAGTGCTGCTGTCCTTCGGGGAGCTGGTCTTCCCAGAGTGCCAGAACGTTTCCGTCCGGATCCGCCACCATGGCCATGATGCCCCAGGGCTGCTGTGTCGGCTCGGTAGTAAAGCGCACGCCCCGCTCGTGCAGCTCCCCGCAGTAGTGCAGCAGGTCGGGCACGAAGAGAGTAATGCCCGTGTGCCGGCCGACGAGTGAACGGGCCTCGGGATGCACCGCCGGGTGCACTCCGACGTGCGTGTCGCCTTCCAGGAACTCCGCCCCGAAAGACCCCTGCTTGGTCACCGGCAGGCCCAGCGTATCGCGATAGAACTCGATGGCCCGGCCGATGTCGTTGACGAAGATGGCGACGCTGTACAACGAGGGTTGTATGGGCATGACTAACGCAGCTGCTCGATGACGAGATTTGCGACGATAATGGCGACGGCGATCACCCCCACCAGAAGCAGCAGGAGCGCTCCGCCGATGAGCCACAGGGCTCGGCGGCTCGAGCGCCGGGTTCTGGCCGGCTGCTCAAGGTTCCCTTCCAGCAATGCGAGGTTGCGCGTATTGGCCTTCCAGCCTGCATCGAACAGATCGCCGAGCAGCGGAATCTCGCCTACGATCGTATCCAGGGCCAGATTCCCCATCATCCGGACCAGCGTCGGAGTGGACACGCCCATCCGCGCTGCCTGAAAAACAATAAACGCGGAGAACAGCGCGCCCACCGCGTCACCGATGCCGGGGACCACACCGACGATAGCGTCCAAGCCGATGCGATAGCGGGTTCCGGGTATCTGAATGGCGCTATCGAGCAGGCGGGTCAACGTCCGAAGACGCTCGATATCCCGGGGGTTGCGGGTGGAGACGACAGGGGCCTCGCGCGAGGGACTCACCGGAATCGATTGAACAGATACATCAGCAAACTGAGCACAATCGAGATCAGCAGCATCGAGACCAGCGGGATGTAGACCCTGGTCGATTCCCGCTCGATCCGGATGTCCCCGGGGAGTCGGCCAAACCACCCCAGCGCGCCGGACCAGACGAGGAGTCCGATCAGCACCACAAGGATCCCGATGCCGACAATCATAGGTCCCGGCGAGGAGCCGGTCATTCGACGAACCGCTGGCGCACGGCGTGGATGTAGTCGGTGTACGCGGGCTCGTGCCCCTCGGCCCGCAGGTCGGATGCGATCTGTCCTCGATGGTACGCGGAATGGATCACAATGTGGGTCAGGATATCTTCGACCGTACTGGACCAGCGCTCTCCCTTGGAGTTGATGTAGGATATCGGCTCGGAGAGAGGTTCGTAGTCGAGACTTTCCAGCAGCTCACCGGAGACCTGGGCCAGGTGCTTCGCGCACTCCTCCAGGGACAGATC
>DASPKB010000349.1:0-5625 GCA_035628315.1 Gemmatimonadales bacterium
GTGGGATGCCGCACTCCGGGGATTGTCCGTGGCGCTGGTGGACCAGGGTGACTTTGGCGCCGGAACATCCGCCAACAGTCTCCGCATCGTTCACGGCGGGCTTCGTTACCTGGCGCGAGGTGATTTTGCCCGGATGCGCGAGTCCATCCGCGAACGGTCAGCGCTCCTGCGCATCGCTCCGGGTTTGGTCACACCCCTTCCCGTTCTCATTCCAACGTACCGACACCGACTTCGCGGCCGCCCGGCAATGGGGCTGGCCCTCCTCCTGAATGAGCTCGTGTCCCCTGGTCGTAATCGCGGCCTCTCGCCGGACCGGGCCATCCCCGCCGGGCACCTGATCGGTCGTGATGAATGCCTGCGGCTCTTCCCCTGGTTCTCTCGCCAGGGACTGACGGGCGGCGCACTATGGTACGATGCTCGTCTACTGCACCCTGAGCGGCTGACGTTCAGTTTTGTGAGTTCGGCTGCAGCCCGGGGGGCGGTGGCCGCAAATTATGTAAGGGTAGACCGGCTGCAGGTCCGGAGGGGCAAGATAGAAGGGGCTTCGGCCGCCGATCTGGTGGGGGGGGCCCGGTTCGACATCCGCTCTCGAGCGGTGGTGGTCGCTGCCGGTCCCTGGACGAGTGAGCTGGTCGCAGGCACTCTGGGGGAGGGAGGCAATCGTCCCAAGACCAGGTACGCCTTGGCGGTCAACGCGGTCCTCGAGCGCAAACTGGCGGACTTGGCAGTAGGCTGCCAGGTGGTGAGCAACCCCGACACTGACCCTATTGGCGGAGGCGGCCGTTATCTCTTTGCCGCGCCTCAGGGGCAGAGGGCACTCCTCGGGACGTGGTATGGTGCCGCTGGGGAATCCCCTGGCAAGGTAGAGTCAGGCGTGCGAACTCTGGTGCGGGAGTTCAACGAAGTCTGCCCTGGTCTCGAGCTCTCGCTGCGGGACGTGGCGGAGGGCCAGTGGGGTTTGCTCCCGCTAAAGGGATCTGATGAGCCCGGACGCCCGACTGCCCTCGCCGAGCGGCCGAGACTGACAGACTACCCCGGGCAGGTTCAGGGACTGCTGTCGGTGGAAGGTGTGAAATACACGACCGCCCGACGTGTTGCTGAAGACGCAGTCAACTGGGTCTTCAGGTCCCTGGACAGGACGAGTCCGCGGTGCCGCACCGCAGAGGTTCGACTCCAGAGTGCCGGTGCCCCGGATCCTCTCTCGTGGGAAGGAGCATCGGTGGAGGCAGGTGTTCATCGAGCCGTTCGAGAAGAGATGGCGGTCAAACTGAGCGACATCGTATTCCGACGCAGCACCCTAGGAACTGCAGGCCGGCTGACGCGGGCTCGGCTTGTGGAGATCGCGCGGCTGGCAGCCGCGGAGCTGGGATGGAACGCCCTGCGCCAGCAGACGGAGATCGAGGAGGTAATGCAGCGCGCAGCCGCCGCACCTGCCGAGGAGCCGGTGGTTTGAAAATCCTCGTTCTCGCCCCTCACCCCTTCTTTCAGGCTCGCGGTACCCCGCTGGCCGTCAGGACGGTGCTCGAGTTCCTCAGCGCCAGAGGACATCAACTGGACGTGCTGACGTTCCACGAGGGCGAGGACGTCGATATTCCGAATTGTCGAATTCACCGGATCGCCCGGCCGTTCTGGATTCGCAACATTCGCCCGGGGTTCTCGATCAAGAAAGTCGTGTGCGACGTTTTCATGTTCGCGAAATGTCTGCGGATGGTTCGGCATACCCAATACGACCTGATTCATGCGGTCGAAGAGTCCGCCTTCATTGCGGCGGCGATGCAGCGAATGGCCGGAGTTCCCTACGTCTATGACATGGATTCGTCACTGGCAGAGCAGATGGTCGACGCCTATCCCGGGCTTCATTTCGCGTTCTCCACGCTGCGCAGGTGTGAAGCCGTTGCCGTACGCCACAGCCTTGGAGTTCTGACAGTATGCGCGGCTTTGGAGGATGTGGCGCACGGTCATGCTCCCGACAAGCCAATTGGCCGGGTGGAGGACACCACGCTGCTACCGGCCCAGGAGGCTCATTCCTCCAACGGCAACAGCGCGGAAAGTGTCCTGCCGCCAGGGCTGGATGGCACCAGTCCGGTGGCGATGTATGTGGGAAATCTGGAGCACTATCAGGGAATAGGGCTTCTGCTCGACGGCTTCCGCCACGCGCTCCTCCGGGTTCCTACGGCACATCTGGTGATCGTCGGTGGGTTGCGGGACGACATCGCCCATTACGGGCGCCGCGCCGTCCAGCTGGGCATCTCCAACCGGGTTCATTTTCTGGGGCCGAAACCCATCAGCGCGCTAGAGGGGCTCTTCCGGAGAGCCGACGTGCTGGTCTCACCGCGGCTCAAGGGCCTCAACACGCCCATGAAGATTTATTCCTACCTCGACTCCGGCACCGCCGTGCTGGCCACTCGATTGCGTACGCATACACAGGTGCTGGACGACCGTACGGCCTATCTGGTGGAACCCGAACCTCAAGCCTTAGGCGACGGTCTGGCCGAGCTGCTGACGGACCCGGCGCTGCGCGAGCGGCTGGCAAAGCAGGCCAAGGCATACGTGCAGCAGGAGTTCACCCCTGAAGCCGCGCACCGCAAGCTGAACTCCTTCTACACGATGATGGAGGCACGAGCGGTCGGAGCTGACACGTGAAGGCCTTCTGGCGCTCGCCGACCATAAGAAGCGGGGTAGTGTACGCCGCGGCGGGGCTTGGGTTCGCTGGTGCGAACTTGATCCTGGCGCGGGTACTTCCAACGGCCGAGTACGGCCTGTTTACTCTCATAATCGCTATGGTGAATCTGGGGCACGCACTCGGCACCGGCGGGATCGATGGGGTAGTAACCCGGAGACACCTGGAAGCAACCCCGGAACTGCTCCTTCGCTCGGCAAGTGCAGCCCTGCTGATCGCTGCGGGGCTGACCATCGTTGCGGGAGTCGCATATCATCTGGCTCCCTGGATGCTTCTCGTGGTATTCGTTTCCACGGCGACGGGCGGCGTCATGATGGTTGCCAGCGCCCGGTTTCAGAGTGAGCAACGATTCGGCATCTCGCTGGCGCTGATGCAGAGCCCAAACCTGGTGCTCATGGTGGCCGCCATCGTCGTAGTTCTGTCCAGCGCGACAGAGGCGTGGCTTCCTCTCTCCATCGCGGCCGTCGGATTTGTCGTGGCAGCCTGCATTGGATGGGGACTACTCTTAATCAGGTCCAGCCGGAAGCCTCGTCCCGACAATTCCTTCCCCTGGGGAGACGCTTTCTCCTTTGCAGGTGTCAACGCCGCGGGCCTGCTCCTCGTCCAGCTCGACCGCCTCATCATCCCCCATGTACTCACTGTCCATGAGCTCGCGACATACGGAGTTCTGGCGGCTATTGCGGGCTCGCTCTTCCGTGTCCTTTCCATGGGCGTAGGTTATACGATGGTGCCGCGCCTGCGCGATGCGCCTGGCGTGCTCCAGCGGCGTGCGCTGGTGGCCCACGAGGCCAAGCTCGTAGGTGTCCTGATCGTGGCGGGGTCGGCAGTCATCTGGGTGGTAACTCCACTCGTCGAGGAGTGGTTTCTAGCCGGCAAGTATCACCTGACCGGTTCTCTGGTTCTGGCGGCGCTGGTCGGTGGTGTGGCGAAGATTGCAAACTCATTCACTAAGTCGGTGGTCAGCGCCGTGGGCACCTCTGCGGAGCTTATCCAGGTGAATCTGCTGGGATGGGGAGCTGTGGCATTGGCGATCCCGGCCGCCCTTCTTGGAGCACGCTGGGGGTTGGCAGGTCTGATGTATGGGGTCGCGCTGGGATGGATGCTGAACGCTGGTGCGGGGCTTTACTTCGCCCTGCGTCACCTCCGACTTCCTACCTCCGTCCCAGTAACTGCCCCCTGACTCCTGCCGGCTGCGTCGTCAGCATCTACCCGCATTTCCCATGAACGTCTCGTCTGATCGGCCAGCTCTGGTGACCGGAGCGTCGGGCTTCACCGGCGGGCACCTGGTCCGCGCACTGGCTCAAACGGGACAGCCGATCCGTGTCATCGTACGGTCAATCTCCCGAGCGGCAAACCTTCCGCCGGGCGTAGATGTTCACGTAGGGGACATCACAGATCCCAAAGCGGCACGGAAGGCTGTCGAGGGCGTCGGGACCATTTATCACATCGCGGCCGCGTATCGTGAGGCCTCCTACCGGGAAGACGGCTACCGGGAGGTCAACGTCGGCGCGACCCGGAACTTTCTAGAGGCCGCCGCGGCCTTCGGGGTAGATCGATTCGTGCATTGCAGCACGGTGGGCGTACACGGACACATTGCCAATCCTCCAGCCGATGAATCAGCCCCCTTCGCACCGGCAGATGCCTACCAGCGCACGAAACTGGAAGCCGAGTTGCTGGCCCTTTCTTACGGAAGGGAACGTGGCGTCCCCGTCACAGTGGCGCGGCCTACGGCAATCTACGGGCCCGGTGACCGAAGGCTGCTGAAGATGTTCAGGATGGTCGCGAACGGCACCTTCGTGATGCTCGGCAGCCGCGACATTTTTTACCACATGGTTTACATCGACGACTTGGTGGAGTGTCTCCAGCTTCTCGGGACGCATCCGGGAGCGGTAGGGGAGGTCTTTATCCTCGGAGGTGAGCAGTACTACCGTCTCAAAACGATCACCGGCATGATCGCCCGTCTGCTGGGAGTCCGCGCGCCATGGCTGAGACTACCGGCGCGTCCCTTTCAGCTGGCCGGCAGCCTCTGTGAGGCGGTGTGCCTGCCCTTCGGGATTGACCCACCCCTTCATCGCCGCCGAGTCGACTTCTTCACCAAGAGCCGTGCTTTCTCAATCGACAAAGCACGCCGCCAGCTCGGCTATTCGCCGCGGGTCCCGCTCGAATCCGGACTGCGTCAGACGCTCGACTGGTACCTTAGCAACGGGCTGATTACACCAGGAACGCTGATTGCCTCACGCGCCTGAAAAAGCTTGGGCAGTCGCGCTTTACGAGCGCTCGGTTCTGAAGCAGGCAAAGTTTCGGCAGATCGAGGCACTGCTCGAGGAGCCCGCCGGCAAAATCAATCTCGACATCGGCGCCGACAATGGTGTGATAAGCTACTTGCTTCGCCGGCGAGGGGGTGTCTGGTATAGTGCCGACCTGGACGAGCGGGCCGTCGATTCCATACGTCAGCTCGTGAGCGACAACGTGTATCGTCTGGACGGCGCGCGTACGCCCTTCTCAAACCAGTCGTTCGACCAAATAGTTGTGGTGGACTACCTGGAGCACATCGCCGACGACGGGAGCTTCGTACGAGAGCTCGAGCGAATTCTGAAACCGGCCGGCAGGGTCATCATCAACGTACCCCACATCAAGCCCCGGTCGCTGGTGAATCGGCTGCGGCATGCCATCGGCCTGACGGATGAGTGGCACGGTCATCTGAGACCCGGTTACACCCTTGCCGATCTCCGGCAGCTGCTTGGAAGCGGCTTCGAGATTGAGCGGGCCATTACCTACTCCAAGACCTTTTCCGAGTTGATCGACACCGGCCTGAACGGGCTCTTGGTCCGCTTCAACAAACAGACAGGCCCGGCGTCGCGGAAAGGCTCGGTTGTCACCGAAAGCGACATCGGTAAGCATCGAAAGCAGTTTTTCCTGCTCTCGGTACTTTACCCATTTCTCTA
>DASPKB010000350.1:0-2731 GCA_035628315.1 Gemmatimonadales bacterium
CGGCTCGGGATGGGGTTTGGGATTGGACACCTCATCAGCACACACCAACACATCCATCAGCGCCTCCAAGCCGACCAACGTCAAGCCCTTGATCGCGCCCTGGCGATTTTTGCTGGTTACCAGACCCGTCTGAATTCCGGCTGCCTTGATCTCCCGGATCGCGTCGAGCACTCCGGGGTAGACCGTGACCATCCGATCGTGGTGCTTGAGGTTGTATTCCCGATACGTAGCGATCATCGCCTCCAGGACCTCGGGCGACTCGCGCCATTCAGAGAACTGGACATGGAGTGGCGTACCTACTCCCCGGAGCCACTCCTCGTCGGTTCGGCTCGGCAGCTTATGCTGGGTCAGCGTGTGGTGGTAGCTGTCCAGAATCAGCCGGATGGAGTCGATCAAGGTTCCGTCGAGGTCGAACAGTGCGGTTTGTAGTCGGAGCATGCCGGAGAAACTACTCTGGCCGCGATGGAATGCGGAGGCTGGAACAGCACAAGCCCAGTCAGCCGAACTTCCAGTTGATGCGGAGCGTGTTGCCGGCTGGGGAGGCCGGCGAGAAGTAGTCGCAGCTCTGAAACAGGGGCCAGCGCCAGCCGCTCCACGAGAGCAGCCTCGCCCGCGGTATGGCCCCCGGCTACAAAGGCCATCGAGCGCTCCAATTCAGCCAGCCGATGCAGGTCACGTTGGCGAGCAGCGTCTTGCATGAGGCCTTGTAACCGGGAGACCACCCGGCGAACACACGGACTTGGCTCCGCGGTAATCCACCGAGTGCTTCGGGCCGACGCCAGTCGGCTGCGAATGGGCTTTACCAGAAGCGATAACCAGTGATTCAACTGTTGAACTGAATACGGCAATACCCGACAGTCCGCCGCAGCTTCCTTGATTCGTGATTCGATGATTTCGGGAGCTTCGGTCCAGCTGCCATCCTCTTCGAGCCACACTACCGTCGCTGATGAGGGGTACTGTTGACCCCGGGCCCACAGGAGGAAACCAGCTAACAGGCCAGATGTCTCGGAGCCGACGATGGCCACACCTTCCTGCGGCTCCACTGCCGGGGACAGTTCGGCCAGCTCGCTCCGCCAGCGCCATAATCGTCTTCCACCGCTGCCGAGACCTGCGCTCGCGGGCAAGGCTTCTTTCCGGATAAGCGTTGCCTCTATACCAAGGCGACGCTCCAGAGCAGGCGGAAGGTGAAACTGGACGGTCTCGATGGCCTTATGCGCAGAGCCATACCTGATCGATCGGCCTTCGCGCTGCTCCAGCCGCATCGGGGTCCAGGGAAGATCGTAGTGAACTACCCGGGCGGCCCGGGGAAGATCCAGACCCTCAGCGGCCACATCGGTGACGATGAGATGCCGCGGCGCCCCCGGCATGTCGGTAGGTTGGCTGAACCAGCCAAGAACCACTCGCCGGGGCATGCTCGCATTGCCGATCCCGGCACGTTCACCAGTGCACCAGGCCACTCCGAGATCAGAAAGTTGCTTCCGGAGATAGTCAACGGTATCCCGGCTTGCGGTAAACACCAGGGTAGGAATGTTGTCCCCTAGCAGGCAGCGAAGACGGTGGAGCTTGCCGTCATCCTCCGGGCGCATTCCGATCGCTTCTGCCAGCAAGCGACAAACTGTATTCAGATCCGCCGGATCGATATCTGTGTCCCGACCGGCGCAGGCGAACAGCTCCCAGAACACAAGCTGGTCTTCCATTTGGCCAACGAATCGCCGGAGGGCGGCGCGGTGGAACGTACGGCCCGTCGCCTGGGCATCGCGCGCATGCAGAAGGAGTAGCTGATAGCGTCGCAGCGAATGGATGTAAGCGGCAGGACTCGAGGCCAGAGCGCGGCAGAGCACGCCTCTTATCAGTCCGGCCACGGGCTCGGCGCGTGAAAGTCGCAGCTGACTCAGTTGATTGATGCTGCGTGCTATCGCCGAGTTTTCTTCCGAGGTGGCCATGCTGCCGGTGTACACCCTGGTCGGCCGGAAGAGAGCCTCGGTATCCTGTTCGAAAAGCACTTGCCCCAGGCTTGGATGCGAACGCCCCTCGGCCAGCATGCCGGCAAGCGATGGAACTCCATTACCTGCCAGGGCGTCATCCCGGATCGTCAGGAGCAATTGGTGCAGCAGGTCCCCGATCCGGTTTACCACCGGGGTGGCGCTCAGGAGCAGGGCCGGGCGGCCAACCAGCCACGGTGCCAGGTGTTGATATCGCCGGGTGTCGGGATTTCGGAAGTGGTGGCTTTCGTCGATGAGCACCAATCCGCGAGTTCCTGCGGGCAGGCGCCCTCGACTGATCTGTTCATGCGAGCACGGTGTGATCGGGATAGCGAGGCGGTCAGCCGTAGCTTGCCATTGGGGAATCAGGGCTGCCGGCACCAGGCACGCGGTAGATCCGCGGTTCGATGCTGCAGCTGCAGCCAAGGCAACGTAGGTCTTGCCACTCCCCACCGGGTCGGCGAGCAGGGCTCCCCCAAACCGGCCCAGGGCCGCCAGGACTCGGCGGAAACTCCGCACCTGCGCCGGCAACAACCAGGATGGCGCGGCAACCGGCTGCTCGGGCGGGCGGAGACTGCGAGCGAGGAAGCCGGCGACTGCCGCTCCCGATGCCGGCGTGCCGGGGCGGAGTGCCGTGAGAAGAACATCCGGCACTCCAACGAGGGACTCAGCGACGATCGTTGGCGCGGTCGGCCAGGACTTGGCGAAGCGCACGCTGCGAGGAGCGGGAAAGGGCCAGATGTCTTGCA
>DASPKB010000351.1:0-5043 GCA_035628315.1 Gemmatimonadales bacterium
TCGTCTGGTTCGTGGCGAGCGATACCGCCCCGCTGGTGCGCGCCTTCGCCGCGGCGATCGCGGTCCTGATCATCGCCTGTCCCTGCGCGATGGGACTTGCCGTGCCCACGGCGGTCATGGTCGGCACCGGGAAGGGCGCCCAGCTCGGCGTGCTGATCAAGGGTGGAGAAGCGCTCCAGCGCACCGGCGACATCCGGACGGTGGTGCTGGACAAGACCGGAACCGTCACCGAAGGCCGCCCGACCGTCACCGACATCGTGCTGGCTCCCGGTGGCGCCTTCGATGAAGACGAGCTGCTGCGGCTGGCAGCTTCGCTGGAGACATCGAGCGAGCATCCTCTGGCGGATGCAGTTGTGCGCCACGCCCGGGAACGGCGGCTGTTCCTTCCGGAGCCCGAGGCATTTCAGTCCGTCACCGGTCGGGGAGCGGTCGGTGCGGTAGACGGCATCGGAGTGCTGGTGGGCAACGAGAGACTGCTGCTGGAGTACGCTCTGGACGTTGCTCCGCTTCGAGAGGAGTCCGTCCGCCTGGGCAACGAGGGCAAGACCCCGATGTACGTCGCCCTGAACGGCGCGCTTGCCGGTCTGATCGCCGTGGCCGATCCGATCAAGAGCACGTCACGCGAGGCGGTAGCCCGGCTGCACCGGATGGGACTGGAGGTGGTCATGGTCACCGGCGATCACCGGAGGACCGCGGAGGCCATCGCCCGCGAGGCCGGCATCGATCGGGTGCTGGCCGAGGTGCTCCCGGAGGGGAAGGTCGCCGAGATCAAGCGGCTCCAGGAGGGAGGGAGTGCGGTAGCCATGATCGGCGACGGCATCAACGACGCGCCGGCGCTGGCCCAGGCTGACATCGGCATGGCGATCGGGACCGGCACCGAGATCGCAGCGGAGGCAGCCGACATCGTGCTCATGCGGGGCGACCTTCGCGCCGCGGCTCAGGCGGTCGAGCTGTCCCGCCGCACTATGCGGACGATGAAGCAGAACCTGTTCTGGGCTTTCGTCTACAACGTGATCGGCATTCCGGTCGCCGCCGGGGTCCTGTATCCCTCGCTCGGCGTTCAGCTCAGCCCGATTCTGGCGAGCGCGGCCATGGCATTCAGCTCGGTAAGCGTCGTCATGAACAGCCTGCGGCTCCGCCGAGTGCGGCTCGCCTGAGCCGCGCCGGCCGTCGCAACCACTCAAGCGTGATGAACCTATGGCAACCAGACTGAAGCAGCGGATAACCCTGAAGGACAACCCGGCCACCTGCGGCTGCGGGGTGCACGGCGAGACCCGCGGCCGCAAGGCGGTTGCGGTTGACGCCGAGATCAAGGACCGCAATCTCAAGCGTCTCCGGCGAATCGAGGGACAGGTCCGGGGCGTGCAGAAGATGGTGGAGGAAGACCGTTACTGCGCCGACATCATCGGCCAGCTGTCAGCGGTCAACGAAGCACTGCGGTCGGTTGCGCACGAGCTGATGCGCAATCACCTGAAAAACTGTGCGGCGACCGCGATCCGCTCTGGCGGAACCGACGCGGACGCGATGTACGACGAGCTGCTGGATCTGATGCAGAAGTTCCGCGGCTGATCACGCGGCGCGACGCTCGGGCACATCCTGCAGCCGGACCGGTGACGCTTCGATCAGGAGCGGCATCCAAAGCTGCGCTCTCTCCACACTCAACGTGAGCTCGAACGCGTCGATTCCTTCCCGCTCCTCCTCCGGCACATCCGCCCACCCGTTGTAATCGCAGCTGAACATGGCTCCCTCCTCCTTGCCGCGGCCTCGGGTGCCGCTCGGCAGAGGATGTAATGCGGCGACGAGGCAGGAAGTTTCCACCGTCCGAGTGCTCCATCCGGTGGGAACTATTCCCCGGCAGCTCGCATTAACAGCCGCATAACCATCTGCTGATCCACCTTCGGAGGAGTGTCGCTCATGAGAGTCATCGCGTTCAGCGTCGTTGCACTGAGCCTCGCGGCAGTCGCCGCTCCAGCCGGCGCTCAGGTAACTCAGACCAGGACTACGCTCACGCTCGAGGGCGCCAAGGCGGTCGCCGCAGCGGCCGCGGCTGAGGCAAAGAAGGGCAACGAAGGCGCTTCGATTGCGATCGTGGACGACGGCGGCAACCTGATGTACCTCGAGCGGATTCAGCCCACGTTCCCCATGGGTGCCACGATCTCGACTGAGAAGGCCCGCACCGCCGCGCTCTTTCAGCGGCCGACCAAGATCCTGGAGGATGCGATCGTCGGCGGGCGCACGCCCCTGCTCAACGCCTGGTCCGCTCCCTTGAATGGCGGCGAGCCCATCGTGGTGGACGGCCAGGTAATCGGAGCCATCGGGGTGAGCGGGGCCGCCAGCGCCGCCCGCGATGCGGTGATCGCGATCGCCGGTGTTGCCGCGCTCCGCGCCCAGACCAGCGCCGCTCGCTAGGAGAACACCATGCGCATCACGATGCTGATCGGGCTCGCGCTGCTGGCGCTCCCCGGTATTGCCACCGCTCAGGCGGCTGACGACGATGTGCGGCTGATCGAGCAGGACGAGGTAGCAGCCGCGTTCGCCAAGGGTATGCCCCTCCTGGAGGTTGGTGACTACAAGATCCACGCGAGCCGGAGGGAAGGTCCGGGTATGGCCGAGATCCACACCCGCGATACCGACATCGCCTACGTGCTGGAAGGATCCGCCACGCTGGTCACCGGCGGCACCGCGGTGGATGCGAAATCGACCGGGCCCGAGGAGCTCAGGGGCAGCGCCATCACCGGCGGCGAAACCCGGCAGCTCCAGCCCGGAGATGTAGTGGTGATTCCGAACGGCGTTCCCCACTGGTTCAAGAACGTGACGGCCCCGTTCCTCTACTACGTCATCAAGGTGCGGCAGTCATGACTGTCCGGCACCGGCAGGTGACCGTTGATGGGATCGAGATCTTCTATCGTGAGGCCGGTCCGGAGGACGCCCCCGTGCTCCTCCTGCTGCACGGGTTTCCCAGCTCGTCTCACATGTTCCGGCACCTGCTTCCACAGCTGCAGCGCGACTATCGGCTGATCGCGCCGGACTATCCCGGCTTCGGCCAGAGCGAATTTCCCAGCCCGGCTGAGTTCAGCTACACCTTCGAGAACCTCGCCGGGGTGATGCAGCGTTTCATTAGAACCATCCGCCTGGATCGCTACGCGCTTTACATCCAGGACTATGGCGCGCCGGTTGGACTCCGTCTGGCCCTGGCTGATCCCGAGCGGATCACCGGCCTGGTGGTTCAGAACGGCAATGCGTACGAGGAGGGGCTGAGCCGGGACTGGGATCCGCTCCGCGACTACTGGCGTCATCCCACGCAGGCGAATCGTGAGCGGCTCCGCACCTGGCTCGACCCCGAAGGCATCCGCCAGCAGTACGTAGCGGGCGTGCCTGACCGGCTGCTTCAGCTCTTCAGCCCCGACACCTGGACGCTGGACTGGGCTCGGCTCTCCCGCCCCGGCAACCTCGACGCGCAACTGGATCTGTTCTACGACTACCGGACCAACCTGGAGTTGTATCCGGCATTCCATGAATTCTTCCGCCGCTTTCAACCGCCGACGCTGATCGTGTGGGGGCGGCATGATCCCTTCTTCACGGTTGCAGGAGCGGAGGCATTCCGCCGCGATCTGCCTGCCGCGGAGCTGCATTACCTGGACACCGGCCACTTCGCCCTGGAGACCCACTGCGAGGAGATCGCGACCCTGATCCACGAATTCATGGGACGGCAAGTGGTCGAAGGAAATGGTTCCAGCGGCTTCGCCGCGGCTTCCACCCTTGAGGAGTACTAGCCATGCGAGCGTACGACTGGTACATGCGGGTCACCGCGATCCCGGCGCTGATCCTGTTAGCGGGCCGCGTGGCCGCGCAGGAAACCACCGATGTGCGTCCGGCCTTGCCAGCCGCCGTCGTGGACCTCCGCACCACCGCCGGAGCGGCGCTGGTTCAGGCGCAGTGGCGCTATAGCGATGTGAGTATCGTCGAAGTGTCGCACCGCGAGCCGGGTCCGGATCTCCGTGCATCCGGTGCACCGGTCAGCACCAGGGACATCGCGCCGAAGGCCGGCGCCGCCGAGTTCGACGATTCCGCCTGGAAAGCTATCTCGCCCGAGGCCCTGGAGGACCGCCGCTCCCCCGGCCGGCTGGCATTCAATTGGTATCGCACGGGGATCACCCTCCCCCAGCGAGTCGGTGACCTCGACGTGGCGGGCTCAACCGTGGTGCTCGAGCTGGTGCTCGACGACTACGCCGAGATCTGGGTGGATGGCCGGCTGCCGCTGGTACTGGGCCAGGCCGGCGGACAGCTGATCAAAGGCTTCAACACGCCTAACCGGGTGGTGCTCACCCGCGATGCCCGGCCGGGCCAGCAGATTCAGCTTGCAATCTTCGGAGCCAACGGCCCGCTCTCGAGTCCGCCGGTGAATTTCATCTGGATCCGCTCGGCGACGCTCGACTTTTACCCTAAGGGAGTGATTGGCGCGCCGGACTCGGCAGACGGCACCATCGTCCGGCTCGACCCGGCGCTGGACCGGATCGTTGCACCAGACACGCGTCTCGAGAAGCTGGCCGGTGGATTCCAGTTTACCGAGGGACCGGTCTGGCACCCTGACGGTTATCTCCTCTTCAGCGATCCCAACGCGAATACGATCTATCGGTGGTCGCCCGAGGGCTCGGTCTCGGTGTTCCGGACCAAGAGCGGCTACAGCGGGTTCGACATCGGCCGCTACCGCCAGCCGGGCTCCAACGGCCTCACCCTCGATCCCGCCGGGTTACTCACCATCAACGAGCATGGCAACCGGCGGGTCACTCGCCTGGAGCGCACCGGCAAGATCACCGTCCTCGCCGACCGGTATAATGGAAAGCGGCTCAACAGCCCCAACGATCTGGTGTATCGCTCCGACGGCAGCCTGTACTTCACCGACCCCCCGTTCGGGCTGCCCGGGGTGTTCGACGATCCGGCAAAGGAGCTGCCGTTCAGCGGCGTCTATCGGTTGAAGGATGGCGAGCTGACGCTGCTCACCCGGGAGCTCAGCGGACCCAACGGGATCGCGTTCTCTCCCGA
>DASPKB010000352.1:0-5096 GCA_035628315.1 Gemmatimonadales bacterium
TCAGGCGCTGGCGATTCCCCACGGACACACCGTGCGGCCGGTGGAGCATGTCGTATATCTCATCACCCTGGACGGGACGACGGCACTCCACCTGGGCGACACCAACAGCGACCCTGAGACTTGGCCCGAGCTGGGCCTTTCGGCTGGAGGAGTAGACTTGGCGCTGGTGCCCTTCTGGTATGCACTGGATGAGAAGCGCTTCGACTCTGTCGTCCGGATCACCCGCGCCCGCACGATCGTGCTGCTGCACCTGCCGCGCATGCCGGACCGGAGCTGGAATGCGGATGCGCGTGATCTGCGGAGGCGCTACCCCCAGGTGGAGATCCCGACCCGGTTCGGGAGCAAGGTGAGTTTGCGGTAGTTAGTTCTGCCATACCTGGATTACGACTTTCCCCCTGGGGTGTACTTCGGCGTAATAGCGAAACGCCTCGGCCGTCTCACTCAAGCGATAGAACCGATCGATTACCGGCACCACCTTTCCAGCTCCGATCAGCTCGGCGACGAAGAGCAGATCCTGCTGCTTGATATCTGCCTTTCCCAGGAACACCATTTTTTGACCGCCAATCATAGAAATGAGAGGGCCCAGGGTCACGGCCTGGAACATCGCTCGGGTTAACCGGTCGGCGGAGGCTCCGACCAGGACCAGCCTTCCCCTCCGGCTCAGCGCGCGCCGATAAGCCGCCAGCGGATGATATCCGTTGACCGCCAGAATCAGATCGTACTGCTGGCCCTTGCGGGTAAAATCCTCCCCGGTGTAATCGATGACATGATCGGCGCCAATCGAGCGCACCAGGTCCACATTCCGCGTGCTGCACACGGCAGTGACTTCGGCGCCGAATGCCTTGGCGATCTGCACCGCAAACGTTCCCACCCCACCGGACGCACCCTGGATCAAGACCCTTTGTCCCGGCTGAATCCGTCCGTGATCGCGCAGGCCCTGCAGGGCCGTGAGTGCTGCGACAGGCACGGCCGCTGCGGTCTCGAATGGCAGCGTGACCGGCTTCAATGCCAGGTTCGGTTCGTCCGCAGCGGCATACTCAGCGAACGCGCCGGCACCCGCCCCAAACACCTCATCCCCCGGATGAAACCGCGTTACCTCGCTGCCGACGGCTTCGACCCGACCGGCGAGGTCGTATCCGAGTCTCGGGTCTTTGGGTTTGCGCAGTCCTCCCATCAGGCGAACCAGGAAGATGTCGGCGCTGAGCAGATGCCAGTCGAGGGCGTTCAACGACGCTGCGTGGACTTTTACCAGGACTTGATTCTTCCCCACCGCCGGCTTCTCAACCTCGGCATACTCCACGGCATCGGCGGAACCATACTGATGATAGACGATGGCCATCATGAGTCGTCTCCAGTGGCATTCCAGGGGACGGTTTGATGCGCGGTATAGAGGTTACGCCGATGCGAACCGAAAGTTTCGGGATCACTTCCAGAGCGCGAGGCGGGCGGGGTCAGGCAGGAGAAAGGACACGTGAACCGCCTGCTGAATCTCGGAGGACTAGTGTCGTATCGCGTGATCGGCCCGGCGGCTCTCCGCGAGTACCCGTCCTGCATAGTCTTCCACCGAAGTGAGCGACACGGGATGCCGGGCCAGCGTGGCCTCCATTGAAATCGAGTCCCCTTTAGCGTAGGCCAGCATGAGTGACGCGAAGGCCTGCTCCATCGAGTCCTTCGCGCCGGCCCGCTGGGCCTCCAGCGCCGAGACTGGTACGTACTGCACGTCGAAGCGGTCGCCCGAGGCCTGCTCGAACAGGCGCACCACCTGGTTTGGGCTCAGCGCTTCCGGCCCGCCCAGCTCCAGTATCTGGTTACGAGCCGAGCTACCCGTCAGGCTCAGGACCGCGAACTCGGCGACATCGCCCAGCGCAATCCAACTGATCGGCGCCGAGCCATCGCCGTAGATCGTGGCTCGCCGGTTGGGGTAGTCGAACCCGAGATGCGGGCCCAGCCAGGACTCCATGAAGTAGCTGGGACGGAGGATGGTATATCCGATGCCGCTCTTGCGGAGCCGAGCCTCGTTGTCACGCTTGGCCATGGTGAGCGGATCAGCGCTACCGATCTGGCCTGACACGGAGACGAAGACGAAGTGGTCCAGCTTCGCTTCACGGGCGGCGTCGATCAGGTTGGCCTGACCCTGCTGATCGGTGGACTCGAGGGTTTCGCCCGGCTGGCGGGAGCGGGTAACGGTGGCGGTGGACACGACTGCAGTGGCTCCCTGCACCGCACGTCGGAGGGATTCCGGCTCGCGCAGGTCGCCTTCGGCCGGCTCGGCGCCGAGCTCGATGAGGTGCTTGACCGCGGCGCGGTTGGAAGTGGGACGGACCAGTGCCCGGACCGGAAGGCCCCGATCGCGCAGCCGGCGGGTGATCTCGCCGCCGAGATATCCGGTGGAGCCGACGACCAGGATCATTGTGTCCTCCATGCGGTGGGAATCTGGGCCAGGGTTTCTTCCTCAGAGATATGTGTCGGCAGAGGGGGCGCAAGCTGGTACCGGGTTATGACGGCGCCTGGTCGCGCCGCCGGCGCTCGCTTCCGGCTGCTTTGACAGTCCTGGTACCGGAAGTCAGATTGGTCACTGCCGGCGATTCGCCGGGTCTCATCCAACAGCCTAGGGCCCTCTCCCCTGCCCTGCGGAGGACCTCCGCGATGCGAAAACAATTCCTTTGCTTCGCCCTCATCGTCGGCCTGGCCTGCGGCGGCCAACCGGCTCCGAATACAGCTACCGCTCCGGCCGCTCGGATCGCCAAACCTGACGTTCCGACCGGCGCCGCAGCAGCCCGCGACTCCGTGCTGGCAGCCCAGGCCGCACCCATCGTCGATGCCTTCGTGAACACCGGCGGCATACTGGTGCCCGACGGGAGGCAGGTGGTCTTTCGCTCGAACCGGGACGGCATCAACCAGCTCTATGTAGCCGAAGCGGGCCGGCCTGACGCGCCGGCACGACGGCTGGTGACAGCACCGGAGCGGACCGGCGCCTTCTCGGTGACCCATGACGGCAGACACGTCGTATTCGCACTCGACAAGGGAGCCGATGAGAACTGGAGCTTCTGGCGGGTGGATCTCGATGGCTCGAATCTCACCGAGCTGACGCCGGGTGAGACCCTGAACCGCGACTATCCATTCTCGCCGGCCCAGGTGCCGGATCGGATTTTCTACTCCGCGCGCAAGAAGGAAGCACCGCTCACCACGCTGTTCAGCCTGGCGGTGGCCGGCGGCGAGCAACCGAAGGAGATCTACCGCTCAGAGCAGCCGGGGTACCTGGTCGACGTTCGCGCCGACGGCAAAACCCTGATCTTCGTCCGCACACCGACGATCAACGAGAACTATCTCGACGTCATCGACGTGCCCACCGGCAAAGCCCGGACGCTCTATCCGAAAACCGGCAAGGCGAGCATCGACGATGCGAAGATCACGCCCGACGGCCGGCGGGTCCTCATCGCCACTGATGCGGGCGCCGAGCAAGGGGTTCTCATCGCGCTCGACAGCGAGACGGGCCAGGAGCTCGCCCGCTACGCCGATCCGGCCAGCCCTACAGCGAGCGTGGTCGGGTGCGAAGCCACGATCGACCGCTCGCGGCTGGCCTGTCAGGTTTCGGCAGGCAACCACTCGCTCATTCGTCTGATCGACGGGCAGACCCTAACCTCTACGGGCGACATCGACTTGCCGCCGGGAACCGGGTTCCCCTCGGATTTCTCGGAGGATGGGCGGAGCCTCGTGGTCACCTGGTCGACGCCGAGTGCTCCGACGGATCTCCTTCTCGTGGACGCCACAACCCGCGAGGTCAGGCCGCTGCGCCAGGAGCCGCGGCCGTCGCTCGGCAACCTTCCTCCGCTCGAAGTCAGGACTGCAGAGGTAGCCGCGCACGACGGTCTCAAGATCCCGGTGCACGTCTTTCTGCCGCCCGCGGCAAGGACCGGATCAAAGCTGCCGGTCATCGTGAATTATCACGGGGGGCCGGCCAGCGTGTCGGAGATCCGCTGGAATCATCAGGTCCGGTTCTTCACCTCGCTGGGCTATGCCTGGGTCGAGCCCAACGTACGCGGTTCCACCGGTTTCGGGAGGAATTACCTAATGGGGGACGATGGCCCCAAGCGGCGGGAGGCGCTCAAGGACATCGAGACCACGGGGAGGTGGGCCGCGGCGCAACCGTGGGCGGATAAGGACCGCATCGTGATCTACGGCGGCAGCTACGGCGGCTACACGACCCTGATTGGCGTGACCCGCTATCCGCAGGTCTGGCGCGCCGGGGTCAACATCTTCGGCGTCGCGAACTGGGTCACCTTCATGCAGACCACAAGCGGGTACATCCGCGAAGTTTTCAAGGATGAGATCGGAGATCCCGGGAAGGATCGGGCGTTGCTGGAGGAGCTATCGCCGATCCACGACGTGGCCAAGATCCGGTCTCCGCTGTTCGTTTATGCGGGGGCCAATGATCCTCGGGTGCCGCGCTCGGAGAGCGATCTGATCGTCAACGCGCTTCGGACTCGGGGTGTGCCAGTCGAGTACATGGTCGCCGATGACGAGGGGCATTCGCTGGGTCGAAGGGAGAACCAGATCGAGTTCCTGTCACGTTGCGCACGGTTTCTGGAGCATGCGCTGCAGCGGCGCCCGGCCGTGTAATAGAGGTTGAATGGGGCTGAGGCTCAGCTGATAGTCGCGGTGCGGGTAGCGATTCGCGCCAGGGCGGCTTCCCAACCAGCGTCGAAGGGATGGCCGGGCTCGTCGAGGTCGAGCACCAGCGGCGCGTGGTCGGAGGGAATTGGCTTCCCCTTCCGAGCCTCGCGATCGATCTCGGCCCACACGGTGCGCTCAGCCAGCGGGCGGGTTACCAGGAGGTGGTCGATTCGCATACCGAAGTTCTTGTGGAAGGCGCCGGCCCGGTAATCCCACCAGGTGTAGCGGCCGTTCTCGCCGTGGTGGAGGCGGTAGGCATCGACCAGACCCCAGCGACACAGCCGAGCGAAGGCGGCGCGCTCCCGGGGCGACACGTGAGTACCGCCATGGCAGACCCGCGGGTCCCACACGTCCTTGTCCTCGGGAGCGAGGTTGAAGTCGCCCCCGAGCACGAGAGGGTCCGCAGGATGGGCCGCCTGCTC
>DASPKB010000353.1:0-3357 GCA_035628315.1 Gemmatimonadales bacterium
TGTCGCTATCGCCTTGCTGGGCTACACCCTGCTCGCTGCGGGCACCTCGTGGCTCCAGGTGTTTGCCGGCACGATCTTCGTGCTGGCCTGGTCCAGCATGGCAAGCCCTACGGTATTCGCCGTGATCGGAGACGCCCTTCCTCCCGATCGCAGGGCGATGGGCTTCTCGGTTCAGTCGATTCTCCGGCGCATTCCGATTGCCGTAGCGCCGCTTTTTGGTGGGCTCCTCATAGCCAGGTTCGGAGTGCTGGAGGGGGTCAAGGCCGGGCTGGTGGTCACTATTGTCCTTGCGCTGATCACACTTGTGGTCGTCTCCCGGGTGCAGCTCGCACTCCCCCAGATGTCTGCTCCGGTGACTATGGTAGGCCTTTGGCGGATGTTGCCTGACCCACTCAGGAAGCTGCTGCTTGCCGATATACTGGTACGGACTTGTGAGGGCTTGGTAGACGTCTTCATCGTTATCTATGCGCTCGACGTAGTTGGTATCAGCCCTCCGGAGTATGGGATGCTCATCTCGATTCAGATGATCACATCCATTCTGTGTTATCTGCCCGCGGCGCGACTGGCCGACCGGATCGGGCGGGCACCCCTGGTGATCACCACTTTCCTGGCATTTGCAGCCTTTCCAATCGCGGTAGTTCTGGCGGGCTCCTTCATCGGTCTACTGGGAGCCTTCATCATAGGAGGACTACGGGAGATAGGTGAGCCGGCCCGCAAGGCGCTTATCGTTGATCTCGCCCGTTCCGATCTACGGGCCCGCTCGGTCGGACTGTACTATTTAGTCAGAAGCTTGAGCATTGCGCCGGCGGCTTTCATCGGTGGGTTGCTCTGGCAGGAGAATCCAGAGCTTCCATTCTGGCTGGCAGGCGTGTTTGGTGTCTTGGGTACTGCGGCTTTCGCGCTCACAACTGAGCCGGGTGACCGCAGCTCGAAACCTGCCGCTCCCTAGCGCCGTACCTGTTAGAGACCCATGCGGCTGTCCGTCCTCGCACTCCTCTTTCCGTACCTGATCGAGCCTCCCGCCACCTACGTAGGCCGTGCGGGGCAGCTCGATGTCCGCATCCCACGCCACGAGCTGGACGCCACAGTCGACGGCAACCTGGACGAAGCCGTATGGGCCGAGGCAGCGGTCCTGACCGGCTTCTCCCAGTTTTCCCCGACGGACGGTGTGCCCGCGGCCGATTCTACCCAGGTGCTGGTCTGGTATGCCCCAACTGCCATCCACTTCGGCATCCGCGCCTTTGAGGCTCACGGGTCGGTGCACGCCACTCTGGCCGATCGGGACCGGATAGCCTCTGACGATCACATCCAGATTCTGCTGAGCACGTTCAACGACGGCAGGCAGGCAATGATGTTCGCTGTCAATCCGCTCGGGGTGCAGTCCGACGGAGCGCTGGTGGAGACCGGGGCTACCAGCGGCAACGGATTCAACAACGCAGTGGTTAAACGGGAGACGGCGGATCTCAGCCCGGACTATGTATATGAGTCCAAGGGCAGGCTGACGGAGTACGGATACGAGGTCGAGGTGCGGATTCCGTTCAAGAGCCTGCGCTACCAACCTCGGCGAGAGCAGACCTGGGGCATCAACATTGTGCGGTTGGTGCAGCACTCGGGCAGGGAAGACACCTGGGCTCCGGCAAAGCGGGCGAGAGCTTCCTTTCTCGGCCAGTCGGGTCGGCTGGTGGGGCTCACCGACCTGCGCCGCGGCGTCGTGCTCGACTTCACGCCCTCCGTCACATCCCGCACCCTCGGTACAGAGGGCACCTCGGGCTGGAGGTACAGCGGCGGTGGTCCGGAGATCGGTGGCACGGTCCGCTGGGGCGTCACCAACAACCTGACGTTGAACGGCACCGCCAACCCGGACTTTTCGCAGGTCGAGTCGGATGCCCAACAATTCGCCTTCGATCCGAGCAACGAGCTTTTCTTCCAGGAAAAGCGGCCGTTCTTCCTCGACGGCATCGAGCAGTTTTCCACTCCCAGCAACCTCATCTACACTCGCCGCATCATCCAGCCGGTCGCCGCCGCCAAGCTTACCGGGAAGGCGTTCGGCACCGACGTCGCAGTGCTGAGTGCCGTGGACGACCCGGTGGGCTCAGCGAGCGGCGAGGATCATCCGGTGTACAACGTGCTGCGGATCCAGCGGGATATCGGATCCCAATCCCGCCTGGGCCTGGTGTACACCGACCGGATAGAGGGGAGCAACTACAACCGGGTCGCAGGCATGGACACCCGGCTGGTGGGCGGGATCTATAGCGCCCAACTCCAGCTTGCCGGAAGCCGCACCCGGCGGAGCGGCATCACGGAGACTGCGCCGCTCTGGTCGGCACGGCTGGTGCGCAATGGACGCACGTTTGGCGCACGATACACCTTCAGCGGCATTGCAGATGACTTCCGGGCCGGGAGCGGATTCATCTCGCGACCGGGAGTCGTCCGGGCCAACTTCAATCACAGTGTGACACTGTATGGAAAGGAGGGCGGCCTGATCGAAAGCTTCACCGGCGATGTCGCCCTCGATGGGACCTGGGAATACCAGCGGTTCGTAAACGGACAGGGCATTCAGGACCAGAAGCTCCACTTCAACACCAATACCCGGCTCAAGGGTGGCTGGCTCTTCGGAGCTTCGCTTCTGACCGAATCCTTCGGCTATCCGGCCGATCTCTACAGCGGCTACGCCCTCGAGGTTCCAGCAGCCGGCGGCGGACTTGACACAGTGGCCTTCACCGGGCGCCCCACGATCCCGAATCTGGATTATGTCCTGAGCCTGGCCACGCCCGAGTTCTCCCACTTCTCGGGCAACATATTCTTCCTCTGGGGACGAGACGAAAATTTCTACGAGTGGGCCAGCGCCAACATTCAATGGCTGGACCTTACATTGGCCTGGCGGCCGACCGATAAGCTTCGAGTCAGCGGAGAGTATCACCTCCAGTACGTCGGGCGCCGGAGCGATGGCAGCACCGTTAACATCTGGCGCAGCCCGCGGCTCAAGCTGGAGTATCAGCTCTCGCGCCCAATTTTCCTCCGGCTGGTCGGCGAGTACACCACGGAGCATCGCGACGCGCTGCGGGATGAGGGTCGCACCAATGCTCCCATTCTAGTCTTCGACCCGGATGCCAACGCGTACATCCGAACCGAGCCCTTTGGTCACCGAGCTTTTCGGGGCGATTTCCTTTTCTCCTACCAGCCCAATCCAGGCACCGTGCTCTTCGCCGGCTATGGCAGCACTCTGAGGGACCCTACCCGGCTCGGCAAAGCATCATTGGAGCGAGCGGAGGATGGGTTCTTTCTGAAGCTGAGCTACTTGTTCCAGATGTGATTTCCTGCGCGCCGCAGCCCCTACCGTGTAGACCCTCTGCCACA
>DASPKB010000354.1:0-8195 GCA_035628315.1 Gemmatimonadales bacterium
TGATAAATCGGGTCGAGAATCCCGGCGGCAGCGCGCTCACCCGTGAGCGGCTTTCGGGGGCCGATGTTGCTGTCGAGTTCACTCGGCCTGAGTCTGCGGTGGGCAACCTGGAGCGCCTCATCGAGCTCGGGATCCCCACGGTTACCGGGACAACCGGCTGGGCCGAGGAGCTTCCCCGCGTCACCGAGCTGGTACAGCGGCGGGGTGCGGCGCTGCTGCATGCGGCAAACTTTTCAGTTGGAGTGCATCTCTTCTTCCACGCGGCACGGGATCTCGCGCGGCAGTTCCGCGGACGCCCGGAATTCGCCGTCGCGATCCAGGAGGAACATCACGCGGCCAAAGTGGATGCTCCCTCGGGAACGGCGCTGCTGCTTCAGCGTCAGCTCTGGGCGGAAGAGCCCGGCCGTCGCTTTCCCATCACCTCCGTCAGATCAGGTGAAACTCCGGGCACTCACACCCTCACCTACGAAGGGCCTTTCGAGACCATCACCCTGAGCCATGTCACCCGGAGCCGGCAGGTCTTTGCCTCCGGAGCGCTCTCGGCCGCCGAATGGCTTCCTGGGCGCACCGGGGTGTTCACCTTCGAGGATATGCTGTTCGGAGCGGCCGGCTGACCCGGCTCCAGGGGTGCGGGACCGCGCTGGTCACGCCCTTTACCGAGGACGGCTCGGTCGATTATCCAGCTCTTCGCGCGCTGGTCGATTGGCAGATCGCGGAAGGCATCGATTTCCTCGTGGCCTGCGGGTCGACCGGCGAAGCGCAGACCCTCAACGACTCCGAGCGGGAACGGGTTGTAGCTGCAGTGGTAGAGGTGGCGGGAGGTCGGGTGCCGGTCATGGCTGGGGCCACCAGCAATGACACCGCGCGCGCGGTGGATGAAGTAGAGCGAATGTGCCGCCTCGGTGCCGACTACATCCTGAGCGCCACGCCGTACTACAACAAGCCAACAGAGCAGGGTCTTTACCGGCATTTCCTAGCGGTGGCAGATGCCGCAACCCGGCCCGTCTGTGTGTACAACGTCCCCGGGAGAACGGCGGTCAACCTGAAACCCGAGCTGACGCTTCGGCTCGCTCGGCATGACAACATCATGGGCATTAAGGAGGCCAGCGGCGACCTCAAGCAGATCATGGATGTCATCCGGTCGCGCCCGGACGATTTCGCGGTCTACTCCGGAGACGACTGGCTTACCCTGCCTGTCATCGCAGGCGGTGGGGACGGGCTGATATCCGTGGTCTCCAACGAGGTTCCGGCCGCCATGACCGCGCTGGTGCATCTCGTACTGGCCGGCAACGTGGAGAAGGCGCGGGCGTGGCACTATCGGCTGCTTCCGCTGATGGATGCGAATTTTCTGGAGACCAACCCCACTCCGGTCAAAGCGGCACTGCATTGCATGGGCCGGATCAGGAATGTGCTCCGATTGCCCTTGCTGCCGGCAGACGAGGCGACGACAGCGGCGCTCCGCTCCGCGCTGCGGAGTGCTGGAGTCGCGGGTGTCTGAGGGGAAGCGGGTAAGAGGAGAAGCGAGAAGGCGGGGAAGCAGCAGAACGAAATACTCGCTCTCCCTAGAGGACCTTCCGGCAGCCATCGAGCGCTATGCGGGGCCGGTCCCTGCTGGTAAAGAACGGCAGGCGCTGGAGGCTTTCCAGGCGCTTAAAACGGCCCTTAATACCGGGACCGTGCGAGCCGCGGAGCGAGCGGCCGACGGGCAGTGGCGGGTGAATTCCTGGGTGAAAAGGGGGATTCTCCTGGGATTTCGGCTGGGACGCGTCGAGCCGGCGGCCACTGGCGGGCCATTTCCCTTCTACGACAAGCACACCTATCCCCTCCGTCAGATTGAGCCGGATGCCGGCATCCGGATTGTTCCCGGCGGCTCGTCGATTCGCGATGGCTGCTTCGTCGCCGCCGGTGTGGTGTGCATGCCGCCGATGTACATCAATGTTGGGGCGTATGTCGGGGAGGGCACCATGATCGACTCCCATGCGCTGGTCGGATCCTGTGCCCAGATCGGCCGCAGAGTACACCTGTCGGCCGCGGCCCAGATCGGCGGAGTGCTCGAGCCCGCGGGGGCGCTTCCCGTGATCATCGAAGACGAGGTTCTGGTCGGCGGCAACTGTGGAGTCTATGAGGGAACCATCGTGCGGCAGGGTGCGGTGCTCGCTCCCGGCACCATTCTCTCTGGGGGCACAGCAGTGTTCGACCTGGTGCACGACCGGGTGTACCGGCGCGAAGGTGAGCTGCCCCTGGAGATCCCGGCCGGGGCGGTGGTCGTACCCGGCTCGCGGCCGGTTACCTCAGGCGTCGGCTCCCAACGGAGCATTTCGCTGTATGCTCCGGTAATCGTGAAGTATCGAGACGAGAAGACTGATACCGCTGTACGGCTGGAGGAGCTGCTCCGTTGACCGCCCACACCCATTACCTCTGGTTCGACACCAAGCGACGCCAGGAGATCATAGACATCACCGACCAGGTCGCCGAGCAGGTCCGGGTGAGCACGGTACGGGAAGGCTTTGTCCTGGTCTCCGCGATGCATATAAGTGCATCAGTCTTCGTCAACGACCACGAATCGGGGCTCTGGCAGGACATCCTGAAGTGGCTGGAGGAGACGATCGCGCCCTGGGATCCTGAGCGCTATCGGCACAACGAGACCGGCGAGGACAACGCAGCGGCACACCTCCGGAGCCTCACTGTGGGGCACGAAGTCATCGTGCCAGTCACCGGGGCCAAGCTGGACCTCGGGCCCTGGCAGCGGGTCTTTTACGGCGAATGGGATGGGCAGCGGCGCAAACGGGTGATCATCAAGGTCCTCGGCGAGGCCTGAAAACGAAGACGGGACCCCTGGGGGCCCCGTCTTGCCATTAGAGTGAAGTGTTGGACTACCTGCCCAGGATCCGGCGTGCAGTGCTGTTTGTCGTGGCCGGAGCCGGAGAGGTGAACCGGAACAGTGCCGCATGGGTGCTGCCATCGACCAGCGTGACGGTCAGCCTGCGGCAGGTGCCAGCCCAGCTCGGACTGGTCCTCCAGACATAGGTGTAGCTCGAGCCCAGCGCACGCAAACCTGCGCTGCCGGCTACGCCCGGCCGGATGGTAATGGACGGAGCGCTTGCATCACACGCGACCGCTACCGAGCTCGGCGGGCCTTGCAGCACGTTCATGCCGCGGTAGGAGCCCAAGGAGAACTTCACTGGAACCGCGCTGCCAGCCATGATGTTGTTCACGTACGGCAGATTCTTAATGGGCAGATAGAAGCCCTTAAAGTTCATCGTACCCGACACCGTGATGGTGACGGAGTGCTGCGCCGAGGTATAGTTGCCACTCGACGGCGTGAACTCCACGGACAGCGTCACCGTTCCGGCCGCGAACGACGTACCGGCCGGCGGGGTATACGTAAAGGTGCCGCTGAGCGGAACTCCGCCCACACCGGTTGCGGTCGCGTTCAGCTGCGACGGGCCGAGCGGGGTGCCCGACATCAACGGAGCCGGGGTCCAGTGAATCAGCGGAACAGCCTGCTGGATCTGGAACGACTGAGACACGTCTTCGGCGGGCAGGTACTGCTCATTCCCTGCCTGGTGCGCGGTAATGGTGCAGCTACCCGCGGCCGTGATCGATACCGTGTTTCCCACCACCGTACAGCCCCCGGTGCTGGTGAAGCTCACCGGCAGACCCGAACTGGCCGACGCGCTGATCGCAAAATCAGCATCGCCGAACACTTTCCCGCCCAGCGGGCCGAAGGTAATCGTCTGGGGCTGTGCCGAACCCGATCCGGACGCCCAATTCACCGCATTCACATAGAGCTGCTGGATGTTGGCATCCTGAAGGGTCACCGGGTCCTGAATGGCGCCCGCGTCATCCCAGTAGTAGTTCGGAGCGAAGCTGAAGCTGACAACCCGCCCCGCGCCAATTTCCCGAACCAGGACTGCCGCGGCTCCACTGGGCACCCGCATCAGCACGGATGAGGGATTGCTGGCAAACTCGACCTGTGGGCCCGCGTCATGACCATCAGCGGTAAAGGTGAAGGACGACGGCAGACCAGCGAGCACGGGATGTCCCGCGCCAGCGGCGTCAGTATGGTAGGTCATTTGACAGAAGCCGCAGCTCTGCTCCGGACCGGCGGGATTGCCGGAGAAGGTCTGTAGGACCAGATCAGCCATCAGAGGCTGATACTCCTGGCCATTCCACATTGCGCCGACGTATCCCCCGCCATTCGCGACAAAGCTGGCCAGAGCAGTCTGACCGTCATCGAGGAGCCCGGCTTCGTAGCTCGAGCCGTTCAGGTGGACCACGACGTCGAACCCATCCAGCGACGGGTTGGTGCCGTCCCAGGTGTACTCCGGGCCGGGACGAAGCGTCACCTGGTGGCCGGCGTTGGCCAAACTGGTGGCCAACGCTTCGGTCGACACGATCTCGGTATCAGCAAGCACGAGCACGCTGGGGCCAACCGTCAAGGCCGCCGGTGCGCCGGCGCTCGATGTTGATGGATATACCCGGTAAGGCGCCCCTCTAGATGTGTACATCCGGCTGCCCGCCGGTTTCGGCACGGGGTGCTGGACGGTTGCCGCAATGCCGGACCCGCCTGTAGACGGACCGGTTGCTTCATCGTTGGAGCACGCCAGCGGCCCGAAGAGGATGGCTATCACCAACGGCAGGAGATGCCGACCCCGGCGGTAGTGCAGGTGCACAACGGGATTGCGTGGGCCGGTCATATATCCTCCGTTAGAGTGGAACTACGGTTAAAAGCCCTCTCATTAAGCGTGACCCGTGCAGCCGGGGCCTCTGGGACCCCGGCTTCGCCGCGTGGTATTACCGCTGCCTTGCTACGGCCTTTTTCTGAGGCTTGTTGCTCTTGCCCGTCTCCACCACGATCGTGACGCTCTTCGTGGCTCGCGTATAGTTCTGACTAGCCGGTGTAAACGACACTGAAAGCGTGTGGGACCCTGCCTTCAACCGGGTTCCCGCCGGAGGGGTGTAGACGAAGCTGCCGGACAGGGCCCCTCCATCGACGCCCTGGGCGACGGCATTGAGCTGCGCCGAGCTGAGCGGAGTGCCCACAGAAATTCGGGCAGGCTGCCACTCGAGGACCGGGGTCGCCTGCATGATTGTGAGCGTGCCGCTGGTCGGCTCCGCGACATAGTTGGGGTTGTCCAACGTGGCGACCACCTGGTACACGCCGGCATCGACCGGTTGCGCCACGAGTACCCCGTTCAGCGTATACGTCAGCGTTACCCCGCTTAAGGGGCTCGGACTGGTGGTGACACTCGCAGTCTTGAACGTTCCATCGTAGATGTACTCACCGCCGACCGTGATCGTGGCCGGAGCCTTGGCTATGGTGAACGAGCGCGATACGTCAGCCGCCGGTTCATAACTGTCATTACCCGCCTGATGGGCGGTGATAGTGCAGCTACCCGCGCCAATGATGGTCACTGTAACACCGAGAACTTCGCAGGTGCCGCTGGCGCTGTAATTCACCGGCAGGCCGGAGCTGGAGGTGGCGCCCAGCGCAAAGGCCGGATCACCGTAGACCTTGTCTTCCAGCGGGTCGAACGTAATGGTTTGCGGCTGGGCGGTGCCTGAAGCAGAGGCTCCGGCCCACTGCACGGCGTTGGTATAGAGCTGCTGAATGGTAGGATCCTGTAACATTACAGGGTCCTGGATGTTACCCAGGTCGTCATAGTAATAGTTCGGAGCAAAGCTGAAGTTCACGATCCGACCGGCCCCGAACTCGCGGATCAGCACGGCCGGCCCCCCGGTCGGCACCCGCATCAGCACGGTCGAGGGGTTACTCGCAAAGTCGATCTGCGGCCCTGCGTCATGGCCGTCTGCGGTGAAAGTGAAAGACGCCGGTAGCCCTGCGAGCACCGGATGCCCCGCAGCGGCGGGAAGGGCTTCGTACGTGATCTGACAGTGGCCGCAGGTCTCTTCCGGGCCGGCGGGGTCGCCGCCGAAGCCCTGCAGCACCAAATCGGCCAGCTGAGGCTGGTACTCGTAGCCATTCCATTTTGCACCCACAAATCCGCCCCCGTTCGCAACGAAGTCAGCCAGAGCGTTCTGGCCGGCGTCGGGGAGCGAGAACTCGTAGCTCGAGCCGTTCAGGTGGACTACGATATCGAAGCCACTCAGAGACGGGTTGGTGCCGTCCCAGGTGTACTCGGGGTCCGTCCGCACGGTCACCTGGAAGCCTGCGCCAGCCAGGCTGTTGGCCAGTGCGGTGGTCGACGCCACATTGGTGTCGGCCAGGATGAGCACGCTCGGCCCCTCCCCAGCTACGGCCTGCGCCACCGAGAAGCTCACTAAGGGCTTCGGCGCGCTCGACTGGCTGGCTGCGATCCGACTGCCCGCCGGTTTACGTACCGGGTGCGAAACCACCGCGGTAACGGGCTTGGTCGTAGCGATGGGCTCGGTTGGCTGATCGCTGCACCCCAGCGACGAAAATGCGACACTTGCCAGGAACGGCAGGAGGAGCCATGGCCGGCGAGCCAATGGGTGCAGGGTTGGAGTACGTGGGCCGGTCATATGTCCTCCGCGAAAGTGGAACTACGGTTAAAGATCCTCTCGTTGAGCGTGAACCTGTTCGAACTCCTGTGGACTTGGCCTAACGTGTTGTGTACCGACTGCCCCTGGTCCTGACCTAACCTGTTGTCCGCCACCAGCGGAAAACTGCTTACCTCCCGCCGGCAGCTCGTTTGCTGCTCTCCTTCTTGACCGAGGCCGCCGTCTTGGCCGGAGCCTTGGTCGGTGCTGCAACTTTCTCTGGTGCGGCTTCGGGAGCTTCCAGTACAAAGGTGGTGCGTGCGTCACTCCCCTTTACTGCCGCAACCAGTGTACGCTTTCCCGTCTTCGAGCCCGGGGTCCAGCGAGTGTGGGCTCGGCCCTTCGCATCCGTCATCACCCGTGCCGGACTCACTGTCCCGGACTTGGTGCTGAAGACCACCGGCTGATCCGCTACCGGGTTGCCATAGGCATCTGTCAGGTCAACGTCCAGTGACTGCACCGCCCTGGCTGCCGTACCCGGCTTGGGAGCCACGAAGGCCAGATTGGCCGGACCTGCCGCCTTCGCCCGAGCTGAGATCTCAACCGGGCGCTCAATCCCGTCGACCTTGGCGGTCAGGTGATGCACCCCCGCCGTGCGTCCCAGGGTCCAGGCCACGCGAACCCGGCCGCTCGAGTCACTGGTGAGCATGCTGTCGGTCACCGTTCCCTGAGCCGGCACCAGCCTTATCGGTACGCCCGGTACCGGGTTGCCGGCTCGATCGAGTACCGTGATGTCGACCAAGGGCTTCAGCAGCTGCCCAACCATACCGTCGTACTTGGCGGTGGCGGGCAGCGTCGCCTTGGCCGGCGCACCCGCCAGCGCCACTGCCGAGACCGGGAAGCGGGGCACGGTGCGCGCGCTGCCAACCTGCACATACACTCGCTGCGTTCCGCTCCGTGGGCCCAGCGTCCACCGGGCTCGTGCCTCACCCAGCGAGTCGGTGCGGGCTTCGGAAGCCAGCACGCTGCCGTCATCAGCCGCCGACCAGGCCACTGGAACATCCACCAGCGCTACCCCGCTGGTATCAGTTACCCGCACAGCAACCGGCTGTGCCAGAGCCGCCCCGGCCGGTCCTTCCAGGCCCTCGCTTACCACCGTGATTCTCGTATTCGCGGCCACCGGCTCAGCCTCGGCGGTCACGGTTGCCGGGCTGGCTACGCCTTCCGCAGTAACCGAGAGCGTCTGCCGCCCCGGGAAGCCCCCCAGAGTCCAGCTGGCCCGCACGACGCCCTGTGCGTCGGATGAATCGGCCTGCGGCTCTGCCCGGCCCGCGCCTTCCTCGAGGACGAACTGGACCGGTACGCCCGGAATCGGACGCCCACTCCGCGAAACCACCTGCACCGTGACCGGCTGACTCACCCGCCGGCCCGCCGGGGCCCGCTGGCCGTCGCCTGACAACACCGTGAGGGACGAGGCCACCGGGTACACTTCAACCGCAAGCTGGGCCACCATCGCATCGACCCTGGCAGTCAACGTGGTCTTCCCTGGCGCTACGCCGACCGCCTGGCCCAGACTGTCCACCGCGACAACCGACGGATCCGCGGACTGCCATCTGGCGCTCGTCCCCTTGATCGGATAGCCACGGGCATCCACCAGATGCGCCTTGGCCTCACTGCGCTCCCCCTCCGGGATGCGGAGCAGGGAGTCGCCCGTAATCCGGAGCCCGACC
>DASPKB010000355.1:0-5247 GCA_035628315.1 Gemmatimonadales bacterium
AGCCCTATCGGCCGTACTCCCCGGTCGAACCCGGCGACCTACACCGGGCTCTTTACTCCGATCCGGGAGCTGTTCACTCAGCTACCCGACGCCAAGATGCGAGGGTACGGTCCCGGACGCTTTTCCTTCAATGTGAAGGGAGGCCGCTGCGAGGCCTGTCAGGGGGATGGGCTGGTCAAGATCGAGATGCACTTCCTTCCCGATGTCTATGTACCGTGTGAGGTGTGCAAGGGACGGCGGTATAACAGGGAGACGCTCGAGGTTCGGTATAAGGGCAGAAGCATCGCGGACGTGCTGGATCTCACCGTAGAGGATGCGCTGGATTTCTTCGCAAACCAACGACGGATCGCCGACAAGCTGGAGCTGCTGAATGACGTGGGACTGGGTTACATCCATCTGGGGCAGGCTGCCACGACTCTGTCCGGCGGAGAAGCTCAGCGAGTGAAGCTGGCCACCGAGCTGTCCAAGCGCGACACCGGACGCACGCTGTACATCCTCGACGAGCCTACCACCGGCCTCCACTTCGAGGATGTCCGGCTGCTACTCGATGTGCTCCACCGGCTGGTGGACAAGGGAAACTCCATCGTCGTCATCGAGCACAACCTCGATGTCATCAAGACGGCGGACTGGATCATCGACCTGGGTCCCGAAGGCGGCGAGCGGGGGGGCGAAGTCGTAGCCGCGGGCACCCCCGAAGAGGTCGCTGAGGTGGCGGCGAGTTATACCGGGCAGTTTTTGCAGAGCGCGCTGAACCGAGTGGGAAGTCACGAGTCACGAGTCACGCAGTTTTAGCCGTACCCTTGTGACTCGCAACTCCCGACTCGCTATTACGCCTTGGTAGGCCCGAAGCTGGGTGTCTTTGCAGCGGGGTCAACCTTCATCCAGATCCACATCCCGCTAAGCCCGTGTCCGGGCACTCCGCAGAAGATGCGGTAGGTACCGCTCTCGGGCGCCTGGAAGCGCATCACGTCGGAGCCCTCCTGCGGCAGGCCTTCGAGCACCTTGTTGGTGTATGCCCGAGGAATGGCTGCATCCACGGCCGCGTTGGGAAGCGGCCCCTCACCCGAGATCAGCTCTGCGCTGTGCGGCGTTCCATCCTTGTTGATGAAATTCATCACGATGTTGGACTTGGGTGGCACGGTCAGGGTTGCGCTCCCGCTGGCGTGACCGTTGAACTGAAAGCCTGTGGGACCACCGATCAGGTCGAACGTCACCGTGTTCGTTGCCGCATCGAACTTGAGAGGTGAGCCCTGCGCCGCGCCGGTCTCCGGGGCCGAATCGGCGGGCGGGCTGGTTGGTGCCGCAGTGGGCGATGGCGCCGGCTTTGCGGGCTGGGCGGGAGGCGCCTTGCGGCCGGGGTCAATAGATGGACGGATGGCCTTTTGGCGAGGAGGCTTTACCACAGCCGACTGCTGGGCCCGGACTGCTGCGGTGTCGGCTGAAGCCGTTTCGGCCGCAGTGTCGGCCCCGGCGGCAGAAGTGTCGGACGCTGCGCCACTCGCAACCGGGGCTGCCGTCCCAGCCGTGTCGCTCACTGTGGCCGAAGCAGCGCTGTCTCTGGGGATCCGGTCGCCGTTTCCGGAACACGCGCACATGATGAATAGGCCGCCGAGTAGCGGGGTGGTCAGGTTACCAAAATTCAATGCCAGCATGTCACTCTCACTTCTTCGATGTATAATCCTGCGTAGCACTCTCGCTATAGTGATACTCTCGGTGCTACGCTCTGGCAACGCCGCAAGCGATCCAACTTCACACCCAAGGCCTGCTCCGTGACACGCATCACGCTCTCCGGTTTGCTCTGCTCCATCAGCCTGATCCATTCTGTTTCGGCACAGCAGGCTGATAGCAGCCTGCTCAGTGTGCAGCGAATCTATGGTTCCTCCGAGTTCAAGAGCCAGCCGTTCGGGCCGGCACGGTGGCTGGGCGATGGCTCATCCTACACCACACTCGAGCAAACCGAGAGCGGGCAGAATTTGGTTCGCTACGACACCGAAACGGGGGCCCGGGAAGTTCTCCTGGCGGCACGGCAGTTCATCCCCCAGGGCGACAGTGTGCCGCTGCACGTGGAGGAGTATGCCTGGTCGCCGGACCATCGCATGCTCCTCATCTTCACCAACAGCCGCCCGGTCTGGCGGCTGAATACCCGGGGCGATTACTGGGTGCTGGAGCGCGCCACCGGCCGGCTTCGAAAGCTGGGCGGGAGGGATGCCAAGCCATCGACCTTGATGTTCGCCAAGTTCTCCCCGGACGGCCGGCGGGTGGGCTACGTACGGGAGAACAATCTTTACGTAGAGGATCTGGCCACCGGTAACATCACCGCGCTCACCACCGACGGCTCGCGTACCCTGATCAACGGCACTTTTGACTGGGTTTATGAAGAAGAGCTGATGAACTACTACGCCGATGGGTGGCGGTGGAGCCCCGACGGCACCAGCATCGCCTACTGGCAGCTCAATGCCGACCGGGTGCGGGACTTCAATCTCATCAACAACACCGATTCGCTCTACTCCCAGGTTCTCCCGGTCCAGTACCCCAAAGCTGGCGAAGAAAATTCAGCAGCAAGGATCGGGGTGGTCAGTGTCTCCGGCGGCAGCACTCGCTGGCTCGAGATCGCCGGCGATCCGCGCAATCACTATATCGGGCGGATGGATTGGGCGGGGAACGCGAACGAGGTTGTGCTCCAGAGGCTCAACCGGCTGCAGAACACCAATGAAGTGATGCTCGGAGACGCCAAAACCGGGAAGGTGCGAACCATTCTGACCGAGCGGGACAGCACCTGGGTCGATCTGGTGGATGACCTCAACTGGCTGGACAAGGGCAGGAGCTTTACCTGGGTGAGCGAGCGCGACGGGTGGAACCACGTGTATGTGGTATCTCGCGACGGCAAGTCCGTCCGCCTGGTTACCCGCGGGAACTACGATGTTGCCAAGGTGATCGGGGTGGACGAGAAGTCAGGCTGGCTCTACTTCATAGCCTCACCCGAGCAGCCTACCCAACGCTATCTCTTCCGCACCAAGCTCGACGGCCGGGGGACACCGGAGCGCCTCTCTCCCAAAAGCGAGTCCGGAACTCACGTTTACGACCGATCACCAAACTTCAGATACGCTCTGCAGAGCTACTCCAGCTTCGGGCAGCCGCCTTACATCCGGCTGGTCAGGCTCCCCGGCCACCAGGTCATCCGCACCTTGGTCGACAACGCCGGCCTTCGCCGCCGGGTCGCGGCACTGCGGAAGGGCAACGTGGAATTTTTCCGGATAGCGGCCGAAGACGGCAGCCGCATGCCGGCCTATCTGATGAAGCCTGCCGACTTCGATTCAACCAAGAGGTACCCGCTGCTCTTCCATGTATATGGAGGACCGGGAAATACCACAGTCAACGACTCGTGGGGGGGCTACTACCTGTGGCACCTGATGCTGACCCAACGAGGCTATCTCGTGGCGAGTGTCGACAACCACGGGACTCCACAGCCGCTGGGCCGCGGCTGGCGCAAGGCAATCTACGGGCAGCTGGGCGTCGTAGAGAGCCGGGATCAGGCCACCGCTGCCAGAACTCTGGCGCGAAGGCCGTACGTGGATACCGGACGGATCGGAATCTGGGGTTGGAGCTATGGCGGGTTCATGAGCCTCAACGGCCTGTTCCGCTATCCCGACATCTACAAGACCGGGGTTGCTGTCTCTCCGGTCACGCACTGGTCGCTCTACGACAATGTGTACACCGAGCGGTTCAATGGGCTGCCGGAACAGAACAAGGCGGGATATGACCGCGGGTCACCGCTGACCTACGTCAATGGATTGCAGGGGAACCTGCTGCTCATCCATGGCAGCGGGGACGACAACGTGCATTACCAGAACACTGAAGTGCTGATCAATGCTCTGGTCTCGGCGAACAAGCCGTTCACCATGATGGAGTACCCCAACCGGACCCACTGCATCTGCCAGGGCCGGAACACGCAGCTTCATCTGTTTGGGCTGATAACGCGCTACCTGGACCAGAACCTGAAAGGGGACCCCGCCTCGAGTCCTGCGGCCGCTGAGCGGGCAGCAGCCGGAATGCGGTAACCTCCTGCGCGGTCACCCGCCTTCGGCCTGAACTCCTCCAAAGGTGGGACAGTCGATCGTGATCTGAATGGGTTTGCCATCGGCATCCTTGCCGCGGAGCTCCAGCCGTCCGCCTGGCCCGTTCGGAAGGATGGTTACCGAGGCCTCTCCCTTCACCCCACCCTTCGCTCCGGTCTCGATCCGGTGCTCGCCGGACTTTGCGTCCATCGCTAGGGATAGTTGATCCGGGCTACCGTCCTTCGGACGCCATAGGGTGAGGTTTAGCTGTCTAACCGGGCCATCGCCTGAACCGCCGTACTGCACCATCCAGAGGGATGCGGAGACACCACGAATGGATGCTTCAGGAGCGTGTCGGCACGACCCCGTGCCGCTGGCTTCGACGCTCTTGCCGGCGGCCTTACCGGTGATGTGGAGGTTAGCCTGGGCTGAGGACCCCGGGCTCGCCGGCGGGGTCAGGCGCTGCGCGTCGGCCTTTCCGGACAGTACCGAAAGCAAGATCAGCGCGAAGAGCACGCTTGAGCGAATCATGAGTTCTCCTGAGAAGCAACAGCCTGTATCGTAGCGAGCCCCCGGCACGATCCCTAGATTATGGATTCTCGCAACCAGGGAGTCCAGATGACTTACGAGGATATTGTCGCCCTACTGGGCTACGCTGGAGGGCACGACCAGCTTGTGCGCATTACCACGAGGACACAAACCGAGGTGGTGGGAGTCCCGCTCAGTGTCGACACGCATGTAACCGCTCATGAAGTCTACCTCCGACCGGCCGGAGATGACGAGACCGAGATAGCCGTGTCGCTGGCAGCGATCGAGGCCGTCGAGCTGGTATAGCATACAAACAATGTGGTTGTTTCGTATTGAAACAACCAGAGTGTCGGGCCCGTAGGTCTGAATCGACGTCAATGTGGGCCGCCTACTAAGTAACGGGATAGACATGGAAGGACTCTTTGCCATCACATTCATCTTCGGAGGAGGGACGCTCTTCCTTTTATCCATCAGCCCGGTGGGGAAGGCGCTCGCGGACCGGCTGCGCGGCCGGGTGGAGCCAGCCCAGGATCCCGAACTGCTGGCCGAGGTCGAGGCGTTGAGAGCTGAGGTGGCCGAGCTCCACGAACGGGTGGATTTTGCCGAACGAGTGCTGCTCAGCAGTCACGAACGGCCGGAGATCGGAAAAGGGGGCAGTACCCGA
>DASPKB010000356.1:0-2109 GCA_035628315.1 Gemmatimonadales bacterium
TTGGACGCTCGCCGGGCCAGTCGGCCAGCCAGCGCGCGATTTGAATGAGAGCACTTCGGGCATGGGGGTCGATGGTGGGGCCGGACAGGACGAGGCAGCCGGCCAAGTCGGGGCGACGTACTGCCAGATCAACGGCGATCTGGCATCCCAGCGAGTTCCCTACCAGCACTGCCCGGTCCAGCGCATTCACCTCCATCCACATCCCCAATGCGTCGGCCAGCTGCGGGACGCTGAGCACCGAGGCTGGTTTGTCGCTGAGCCCGAACCCCGGAAGATCGGGTGCGAACACCCGAAACACTGGAGCCAAGAGCTTTGCAGTGGGGACCATATAGAGACTCGAGATGACCTGCCCATGCACCAGCACGATTGGCGTGGAGGGGGCGCTCGGCGGCTTCGCGTTTACCCGGGCAAAGATTGATAGCCCCGAGACCAGGGTCCACTGACCGGCAAGCTCGGCGGTCACGCCGGTGAATCCTCGCAACCGAGGGCATGCTGAATGACCCGGTGCACCGCGGCGTTATTCATCATGAACGTGTGCGTGACCGGGAGGATTTCCGGAGCGTCATTGTCCCGGATCCGGGTTTCACTGACAGCCACGATGCCATCATTCGGCTCCTCACCAAAGGGGCTCCAGCGGCCACGTGGTCCGGCGGTTCCCGCAACAATCGTGTACGGAATAGCCGGCACTGGCAGCTCGGCATAGAAGCAGTCGCTTGCGAGGTTCACTCCGCACTCGCCCATTACTTTTTGGTACATCCAGTAGCTGCCGAGCAACCGGGCGAGCTTCGGCGGACGGTTGGGAGTGCCCAGCATGATCAGCCGTCGTGGTGGAGGACCGTCGGCGAGCGGGAGGGCAGCCCGGAGCAGGACTCCTCCAAGCGAATGGCCAATGACTGCGTAGGGTCCACGCCTGGCGAGATGATTCAGCCGATCAGCGAGCCGCCGCACGATGGTCTCGTATGGCTGAGCCACAGCCGCATAAGCGAACTGCTCCGGGGAACAGCCCCATCCGCGGAGCCTCCGGACCAGCACCAGAAAAGACAGCGGCGTCCGCCAGAGTCCGTGAACCAGCAGCAGATTCACGTTCTCCCGTTCCTGTCAGGCATTAGCCTCCCTAGTCGAGATCTTAGTGCCATGCCTCACAGCCGGTTGCAAGCCTGGGGAGTAACATGCGAGCAGGATTGATGTTTGACCGAACCAGGTGACCTCACATGCAGCATATGATTGTTGGCCGGCACGCTCGCCGGCTGGCCGGTCTTCTAGCTATCGCAGCCGGAACCGCCGGCTGCGCCTCGACATTAGACCCTACCCGCGTGTCCCCGGGTGCCACTCTGCTTTACTCGACAGATCCCGCCTTTGCTGCCGACCGCCAGTGCCGCGGCAGGTATACTCAGGCAGATCTGGCGCGCTACCTTCCTCGTGCCAGGCTGGCGATGAGCCTGCCCGGAACCCGAAGCGTCGCCGTAGATAACGAGCGTCGCTGTATAACTGTCAATGTCGAGACCGTGGGAAGCGGTCGCCTCGCAGAGCTGGTGATGCGCGGGGTGGCGGTGCCTCGGAGGGCGATACTCCTCCGGTTGGTGAGCTAGCGGAGCACAGGGCGGGACTGGCGTGCCGGCATTGTATCACAGCCTGGCCGCATGGTGGCCCTTGCTCTCACCACCCAGCGAGTACGCTGAAGAGGCGTCCGACCTCCTGTCCCGCTTGCCCCCGGTCCCGGCAGGTTCAGCGCCGACGCTGCTCGAGCTCGGGTCTGGCGGAGGTTCCCTGGCCTCCCATCTCAAGGCTCATTTTCGATTGACGCTCACCGATCTCTCTCGGGAAATGTTGGCAGTCAGCCGGGCGGTCAATCCAGAATGCGAGCACCTGCACGGCGATATGCGCTCACTGCGGCTCCAGCGGGAGTTCGACATCGTTCTGATCCACGACGCTATCATGTACGCAACCGAGCCGGAAGAAGTTCGGGCAACCCTCCGCACCGCGGCGACACACTGCCGTAGCGGGGGAGTGGTGGTGGTCCTTCCGGATTACGTCAGAGAGAACTTCACCCCCGGAACCGATCACGGCGGGCACGATGCACCGGATGGTCGGGGCCTGCGTTATCTGGAG
>DASPKB010000357.1:0-2720 GCA_035628315.1 Gemmatimonadales bacterium
CATGGCTTCGGCCAGCCGGGGATCCAGTCCGCGGTCCTCGGCCATCGCGCGGAACTCAGCGCGCATCGCGGAGACCATTTTCTCCGAAGCCTTCTGGCCCTGGCCGTCTACCGGAGTCGCGGCGCCGATCACGGCGCCGGGGCGCATGTAAATCCCGTTGGACGAGATCGCGATGAGCGCACCCGCGCTGTATGCCCGCGGATTGACGTAGGCATAGACCGGCAGCCCGGCTCCGCGTACCGCGTCAGCGATGCGCTCTGCGGCATCGATCCGGCCACCGGGAGTGTCGATGTCAAGGAACGCCGCCACAGCTCCCGCCGATTGTGCCTCGCGCAAGCTGCGCGCGACAAACGGGGCCAGGCCGTTCTCCACGACGCCGGTCACGGAGATCCGATATACGACGGGACTCTGCGCGGAAACAGGGAACGCAAGCGCGGGAAGGACAGCCAGCATCAGCGGAAGCCAGCGGTGCATTCGATTCTCGGGAGATGGTGTAAGGGGAAATCTAAACCGAAAGGCCCTAAGAGGTGAGCGGTACTACATGCACGACTTGTCCTTCTCTCGCCTGCCCATCCCTCGGTGGCCGTGCGCCTTCTTGACCCGGTGATAGAGCTGCTCCCGCATCATATAGAGTCGGGCGCGCTGGACTGGACTCAGATAGCGGGACAGCTCCCGCATCTCATCCCGGGCCGCCTGCGCGGAGGTGAGCTTCAGCTGGATCATGGCATCGGTGAGTTTCGAGACGCTGTCGTTGTTCGCAGCGACCCCGGGCTGGAGCTGCTGCCGGAGCGCCTGCTTGACGCGGCGCTCCTGGTCGCGCAGCTCCCGCCGCCGGGCGCCATAGGTGGCACTGGTGGCGCGAAGCCTGGAGGCCTGCTCGTTGGTCAGGCCAAGCTCCTGCTGGACCCGCGCGGCGAACCGCTCCTCGATCCGCTGCCGCAGAGAATCCGCCCTGCGGTCGGCGCTGTCCGGCTGCTGAGCCGTGAGCGACAGGCCGGGCGCGACCAGCAGCGCTAGTGAAAACATCAGACCGCTTCGCATCAACCCTCCCAGTAATCGTAGACCGTCTCGAGCGCAGGACCCTCTTCACCGACCGCGTCGCCGGTCTCCAGCGTATCGAGATAAGGGCCCGTCTGCTCCATGGCCCGGAGTACGGAGTCGAGCTCCGCAGGCTGGAGCTCTTCCAACTCGGGCAGCGGGATCTGAAGACCGGCTACTATCGCCGCCGGAGACTGTGGTGTGAGTGGAGGATCAGCCCGCCCGGTCCAGAGCAGCCCCGCGATCGCGGCCGCCGCTGCCATGCCGGCAAAGCTCCAGGCCCTCCGCTGCCGCCGTTGCCGGATGCTGCTCTCGAGCCGCTGCTCCAGCGTCCGGGCCAGGGACCCGGCATCCATGCCCGCGGCCGCGTGGTCCCCCAGCCGAATCGTCGCGCGCAACAGCTCCCATTCCTGCTGGCACGACCGGCATGCGCTCAGGTGTTCCACTTCCTGCCCGGTCCACTCCGCGCGCCCCAGGGCCACCAGCGGCATCCTGTCCGACAGCCAGGTGCAGTGGCTCATCCAAACAGCTCCTTCAATCGCTTGACAGCGTGGTGATAGTGGACCCGGGCTGCGCCGGCTGTAGTGCCGAGTGCGGCGGCGATGTCGCCGTAGTCGGTGCCGTGCTGCGCGCGGAGCAGAAACACCTCTCGCTGAAGCCGGGGGAGCCGGGACAGCTCCTGACGGAGCCGCTCCTGAATTTCGTTGGCGGCGTAGTCTGCGTGAGGATCCGCCGACGCGGCGAGCTCCTGTTGCTCGAGCGAGATGATCTGGCGGCCTTTGCTGCTCCGGAAGTGGTCCTTCAGGGGGTTGCTTGCGATCGTCAGCAACCAGCTTCGGAACGACGCCTCACCCCGCCAGGTATCGAGCCGGCGAAAGGCCCGGAACAGAGTTTCCTGAACCAGGTCATCGAGCTCTTCGCTCGCGGCGCCCGAACTGTAGAGGAACCGGCCCACAGCCGGACCGTGGCGGCCGACCAGCTCGGTGGCTGCACGCTCTTCGCCGCCGCGGTAGGCCGCAATCAGGCCGTGATCACTCGTGAAGTCGGGAGCCGCCATGCAGTAGGTTGAGGCGCTCATCCGAGAAAGACGACGTCGCCGCACTCCATTTGTTAATTGGACGGGTTGCAGGCAGAAGTTATGTTAGGCCATGCGACGCCCCAGCGTCATCGCCCACCGCGGCGCTTCCGGTTACGAATACGAGAACTCGCGTGCCGCCTTCCGTCGGGCCGTCATGCTGGACGCCGACGGCATCGAGCTCGACGTCCACGCCACCCGAGATGGCGGCATCGTGGTGCATCACGACCCCGATATCCCCGGGGTTGGACCGATTGCCCAGCTCTCGCTGGCGGAAGCCCGGAAAGCTCGCATCCGGAATGGTGAGCCACTCCCGCTCCTGACCGAAGTGCTCGAGCTGGTGGGCGAGCGGGACGTCTGGGTAGAAATCAAAAGCCTTCCAGCCGCTCACGACGGCCAGCTCCTCGACGTCCTGGCCGGCGGACCCGCGCCGGACCGCTATGCGGTTCACAGCTTCGACCACCGTATTGTCGACCGTCTCGGCGAAGCGCGCCCCTCTCTCAGACGGGGAATCCTGCTCAGCGCGTATCTCAAGGACCCGGTGGCCGTGATGCGCGCTGTCGGCGCCACCACGCTGTGGCAGGAGTGGCAGCTGGTAGATCAGGAT
>DASPKB010000358.1:0-6012 GCA_035628315.1 Gemmatimonadales bacterium
CTTCTGGTCTCGCAGCCTCAACGGTTCCGAGTGGGTTCCGGCAGCGGAAGTTACGGGTGCATGGCGGGAGCCGGCCCTCGGCATTCTCCGCGATATAACGGCGCGCACCCCTGGTTCCCTCATCGAGGTGAAATCGGTCGCTCTTGCCTGGCATTACCGCATGGCCGATCGGGAGGCCGGTGAGCGCCGCGCCAACGAGCTCCGATTGCATTTGTCGCAGCTTCTGAGCAACCAGCCGGTCGAGATTCTGGCGGGGCACAAGGTGGTGGAGATCCGTCCTTATGGTATTCACAAGGGCAGGATCGTGCCTCCATTACCACCGGAGCGCCTGGCAGCGACGACCGTACTCGCGATGGGCGACGATCGCACGGATGAAGACCTGTTCGCGGCCCTGCCACCCAACGCGGTCAGTGTCAAAGTAGGCCCGGGCGCCACCCATGCCCGCTTCCGCATCGACGGAGTACCCGCGGCACGCGCGCTTCTGCAGTCCCTTATTGAAGCCGAGGTCCCCAGATAGACCGGCAGCCGCCCGGACTGGTGGTGCTGTTTGTCACCGAGCTCTGGGAACGCTTCGCGTATTACGGGATGCGCGCCCTGCTCATCCTGTACCTGATCGATACCAGCGCCGGAGGTTTAGGTTGGAGCCGCGAGCAGGCCAGCCAGTTGTATGGCTGGTACAATGGACTCGCTTACCTGACTCCGTTAGCGGGGGGGTGGCTGGCTGATCGGTTCTTCGGAACCAATCGATCACTGGTGCTCGGGGGAGCCCTCATCTCTGCGGGCCACCTCACGCTGGCTCTGCCTTCTCACTGGACGTTCTACGCCGGCCTCGGCCTCATCATCGCGGGCACGGGCTTCTTCAAGCCGAATGTGTACACGATGGTGGGGCAGCTGTACGGAGAGCGGGATCCCCGGCGCGATTCCGGATTCACTCTGTACTACATGGGCATCAATCTGGGCGCACTCTTCGGCCCGCTGGTATGCGCCTGGGTGGCCGCGCATCCCCGGCTGGGTTGGCCGTACGGGTTTGGGGTAGCGGGCGTGAGCATGCTGATTGGCCTGTCCTTCTATCTCTGGACTCGAGGGGATCGGCTTCGCGGCGTTGGTTTGCCACCGGCCGGTCGTGCGGCTGCGGCCGCCAGAGAGGGCAGGGGGCAGCGCCTGAGCTCCACCGAGCGGCGCCGGGTGTTGGCGCTCGGCATCATCACGGTTTTTGTGGTGTTCTTCTGGCTGGCCTTCGAGCAGGTGGGCTCGTCCCTCAATATTTTCGCGGCGCAGCGTACCGAGCGCAGAGTGGAGGGGTGGCTCGCCGTGCTGGTACCCCAGGGGGAGATACCCGCCGCGTGGTTTCAGGCGATTAACCCGATGTTCGTGCTCGTGCTGGCACCGTTTATGGCTGGTCTCTGGCAGTCGCTGGGTGCCAGGGCGCCGAGTACCCAGGCCAAGATGGCGCTCGGCCTGGTGCTACTGGGTTGTGCCTACGTTGTAATGGTTCTCGGCGCCGATGCGAGCGACCAGGGAGCTCGGGTGAGCCCGTGGTACCTGATCGGCTTTTACCTGATCTACAGCATCGGCGAGCTCTGCTTCCTTCCGGCAGGGTTCTCGTTCGTCGGACAGGCTGCGCCCGCCCGGCTTGCCTCCTTACTGATGGGACTGTGGTTTACCGCCAACTTCATCGCGAACGTGATCGGCGGCTACCTGGCAGGCATGGCTGAGCGCATCGAACGGGGGGAGCTGCTTCAGGTGGTCGGCGGTCAGGCTGACTTCTTTCTCATCTTCGTCGTACTTTGCCTCTGCTCAGGAGCTCTCTTGTTCCTGCTGCTCCCGCTCATCAACCGGCTCATGTACTCGCCGGCTCAGTAAGGACTCAGCCGAGGCAGCCGCCATGCCGCATACCGCTCCAGGATTGATCGAGCGCGAACATATTGCCGCCGCTCGAGCGGCCATCGCTCCCTACATCCGCCGTACGCCGGTGCTGGAGATGCGAGGCGCCGATCTCGGCGTCGAGGGCGAGCTGACGCTCAAACTGGAGCTGCTGCAACACGCCGGGTCTTTCAAGGCTCGCGGAGCTTTTGCCAATCTGTTGCTGCGTCCCATCCCGCCCGCGGGCATTGTCGCGGCGTCGGGCGGCAACCACGGAGCTGCCGTAGCGTACGCGGCGAAAACCATGGGCGTTCCGGCCCGGATCTACATCCCCAGGATCGCATCTCCCGCCAAGATCGAGCGCATCAGAAGCTACGGCGCCGAGCTGATAATCGGGGGTGAGGACTACACTGCTGCACTTGAAGCCAGCGAAGAATGGGCCGCAGCAAGCGAAGCCCTTCGGGTGCACGCATTCGATCAGGAAGAGACGTTGTGCGGTCAGGGGACCCTAGCCGCAGAGCTGCAGGAGCAAGCTCCGCGACTGGACACTCTGCTGCTGCCGGTGGGGGGAGGCGGGCTGCTGGGGGGAGTAGCGAGCTGGTATGGTAAATCCGCACGGCTGATCGGCGTCGAACCGGAGGGATCTCCCACCTTGACCCGCGCACTCGAGGCCGGTCGGCCGGTCGATGCGGAGGTGCGCGGCATCGCCGCCGATTCCCTCGCGCCGCGGCGGGTGGGCGACCTCGTGTTTCCCATTGTCCAGCGATATGTCAATCGCGTAATTCTCGTATCCGACGAGGACATTCGCGAGGCACAGGCCACCCTCTGGTCTCGTTGCAGGATCGTGGCTGAGCCCGGAGGCGCTGCCGCCACTGCGGCACTGCTCAAACGCCGATATCAGCCGGAGCAGGGTGAGCGGGTCGGGGTGGTGATCAGCGGAGGAAACACGGTTGCAGTGGACTTCAGCCGTCAGGAAAAGTCCGTGGCTGATCCCGGGCCTCGAGCTCTGCGACCTTGATGAGAGCGATCAGGGTTCATCGCACGGGTGGACCGGAGGTGCTCCAGCCGGAGAACATTGCCGAACCGACGCCCGCACGCGGCGAGGTCCTGCTGCAGCTCGACGCCGCTGGCGTCAACTTCATCGAGATCTACCAGCGTACCGGTCTCTATCGAGTTCCAATGCCCTTTACTCCCGGAACCGAGGGAGCCGGACGGGTCATTTCGGTAGGGGAAGGGGTCACCACGGTTCGCATCGGCGACCGGGTTGCCTCGGTGAATCTTCAAGGCTCGTACGCGGAGCAGGCGCTGGCACCAGCTGACCGGGTGGTGCAGATCCCAGCGGCGGTCGCGACCGGCACCGCCGCTGCCGTCATGCTGCAGGGCCTTACCGCACACTACCTGGCGGCCTCAACCTATCCAGTCAACCGCGGAACCTGGTGTCTGGTACACGCAGCGGCAGGTGGCGTAGGCCTTCTCTTGTGTCAAATCGCACGCGAGCGAGGGGCAAGAGTAATCGGAACCGTATCGTCCGATGCCAAGGCAGCTCTGGCGGCGGCAGCAGGCGCTGAGGAGCTGGTGATGTACACCAGACAGGACTTCGTCTCCGAGGTCCGGCGCATCACCAAGGGACGAGGCGTATCGGTGGTCTATGACTCGGTCGGAAAAACAACCTTTGATGGAAGTCTGGAGTGCCTGGAGCCCAGGGGCATGCTGGTGCTCTTCGGCCAGTCGAGCGGCCCTGTCCCGCCCGTCGACCCCCAGGTGCTCAACAACAAGGGATCTCTTTATCTGACGCGACCCACCATCAAGCATTACCTGGCTTCGCGGGAAGAACTGGAGATTCGAACAAACGATTTATTCGAGTGGATCCAGCGCGGCTCATTGAGCGTGAGGATCGATCGTACCTACGATCTGGAAGAAGCGGCGGAGGCCCACCGGGCGCTGGCGAGCCGGGAAACCAGCGGGAAGCTGCTACTGGCGATCACTCACGCGGGACAGCTGCCGGATCAATCCGTTTGAGCGCCCGCCGAGCCGATGCGGCGATCTCGTCGTTGATCTCCTCGTCCATCATCTGGCGCAGCCGGGGGACGGCGGCCTTCGCGGCGGGACCGATCTCGAGGAGGGCCACCGTGACAGGAAAGCGTACTGCGGCCACCGGATCATCCAGCGCTTCGATCAGAGCGGGGACTGCTGCGGCAGCGGCGGGGCCTATTCCCGCAATCTCATACGCAGCGGCGTTCCGGCTTTCCGGTGCGGGAGCCTTCAAGTCGGCAATCCAGGCGCTCAGCGGCCGCCCGCCGGACACCGGCTCGCCGGATCGAGCCGGACTGGCTTGAGCTGCGGCAGCCGAGCTGATGGTCAGCACCACGGCTCCCCATGTCACCAGTATTCGCTTCAGCATTCTGACTCCTGCATCGGGGGTCGATCCGCCCTCTGGCGGCGCTTTTCGGAATATAAGCGGACCTATCATGCCAAAATTCGGATTAATACAGCACGGCCTCGCGATATTCTCCGCTCTGTTGATAACAGATACCGGTGCACTCGCCGCCCAGCAAAAAGATCGTGCTGGAGATATCGCTCTGGCCCGGTATAAACCTGTTGCCGACAGTCTCATATCTGCGGCAACGCGGGACAGTGCGGCTTATCTCCGGCTGGGGAAGCTGGTCGACACCTTCGGGCCTCGGCTCAGTGGCTCAGCCAATCTGGAGTCGGCTATTGACTGGATTCTGGCGGAAATGGTGCGCGATAGTCTGGACAAGGTCCGGGGTGAGCGAGTCATGGTGCCCCACTGGGTGCGAGGCCGGGAGTCGGCGACACTGCTCCAGCCGAGACGGATCCGTCTCCCGCTCCTGGGTCTGGGCGGCAGCATCGCAACTCCACCATCCGGCATCACTGCTCCGGTTCTGGTGGTTAGCAGCTTCGACGATCTCCAGTCCCGTAGAGCGGAAGCTTCGGGAAAGATCGTGGTGTTCGATGTGCCGTTCACCAGCTATCGCGAAACGGTCCGCTACCGGGTGGATGGCGCATCCGCTGCCGCCCGAGCAGGCGCGGCAGCCAGCCTGGTGCGCTCCATTGCCCCTTTCTCGATCCGCAGTCCTCACACGGGCGTCATGCGCTATGACCCGAGCGCTCCCCGAATACCCGCGGCAGCCATAACCGTAGAAGACGCACAGATGCTGCACCGGATGCAGGCTCAGGGGAATTCTCCCGTGCTTCACCTGGTGCTGGAGAGCCAGACTCTTCCCGACGCGCCTTCTCGGAACGTGGTAGCCGAAATTTCCGGCTGGGAACGGCCGGATGAAGTGGTCGTGATCGGTGGCCACATCGATTCGTGGGACGTAGGACAAGGGGCCGTCGATGATGGCGGCGGATCAGTAGCAGCCTGGGAGGCAGCCCGGCTGATTCGCCGGCTCGGACTCCGGCCGCGCCGCACCATCCGGGTGGTGCTCTGGACCAATGAGGAGAACGGTGGCCGGGGTGCCCTGGCTTACCGGGATGCCCATGCGGCGGAACTGGCCCACCATGTGGCGGCCATAGAGTCGGATAACGGTACTTTCAACCCTCGGGGCTTCCGCTACCATGGCCCGGCATCCGTTCTCGAGCGCGTGCGCCAGATTGGGTCACTCCTTCAGAAGATCAATGCCGGCGAGGTGCAGCAGGTGTACCAGTCGCCGGAGGCGGATATCGCTCCGCTGGTGGAGCGGGGCGTACCCGGCCTGGGTCTCGACGTGGAGCAAGGCCGCTATTTCTGGTATCACCACAGCGAGGGAGACACCCTGGACAAGGTGGACCCCGCCGAGCTCGGGCGTTGCGTGGCGGCACTCGCGGTCATGGCGTACGTGCTCGCTGATCTTCCCCAGAGGGTGGGCATGGTTGCTCGATGAGCCGAGGAGTTCTTCAGTGGCTGGCCTTGAACCGGAATACCGGTGCCGTGGCCGCCGCCGGCCTGCTCATGGCACTCGGCGAGGAGCTCTGGAAGCGTTTTCTCCCCAAATATCTGGAGAGCTTCGGCGCCCCACTGTTGGTCATTGGCGCATACGGTAGCACCCGAGACCTCTTCGACGGGCTGGCCCAATATCCCGGCGGTTGGATCTCGGATCGATACGGCCGACGAGCCGGGCTGATGCTGTTTGTCGCTATCGCTTTGCT
>DASPKB010000359.1:0-6616 GCA_035628315.1 Gemmatimonadales bacterium
CCATAAACTAACAGGTAGCCAGGGTTGGTCTGCATGCTGAAGCTCCAAGGCCATGCAATTTCATCCGGCCTTGAGCGCTGCGCTAGGTCCAGCAGGTAAGTGGCTGTCATGCATCAGTATAGCCGGACATCCTCGAGTCCCATGCCACCCGCAGCGCCATCCCCAGACAAATCGAGCAGATGATGAAGAATGAGCCGCCATAGGAGAACAGCGGGAGAGGAATTCCGGTGATGGGCATCAGGTTCACCGTCATCCCGACGTTCTCGAATACGTGCGTGAAGAAGAGGCCTACGATCCCGAATACGGTAAGACTGCTGAAAGGATCGGTCGCTCGCCGGGCGATGCGTACCAGCACCAGAAACAACCCAAGGAAAAGCCCGAGCGCCACCAGCACTCCCACGAACCCCAGCTCTTCACCGAGAACCGAAAACACAAAGTCGGTGTGCTGCTCGGGCAGGAACGCCAGCCGCTTCTGCGGGCCCTCGGTGTAGCCGGTGCCGAACCACCCGCCCGACCCGATCGCCACACGAGACTGAATAGCGTGATAGCCTGCGGCGCGGGGGTCTACCTCTGGATTGATGAACGTGAGCAGACGGTTCTGCTGGTAGGGAGCCAGCCGGCTCCAGAGCGGCATCGCGATGGCGCCCATGGCGAGATTGGCAGTTAGGAACACGACCCAGTCCCACACATAGGGCCGCCACGCAATCAGGATCAGCACGAACACGATGATCCAGACACTCCAGGCCATCGTGTTGAACGCCAGCAGCAGGCTTATTACGGGGGTCGCCAGCAGGAACAACATCCGGGGCCTTACCCCTCCCCAGAACAGCATCGCGAAGAAAATTCCGACGAAGACGAATGCACTGCCGAGGTCGGGCTGCTTCAGCACCAGGAGACAGGGTACACCGACGATCAGTACGGGACCGATGAGATCCTGGAGTGACCGCGGGGGCTCTTTACGGCTGGACAGGTAGCGGGCCATCATGAGCACGGTGGCTACCTTGGCCAGCTCTGACGGCTGGCCGATCTGATGGCCGCCGATGCTGAGCCAGCTGTGGCTCCCTTCGGCGGTACCGGCACCCGTCCCAACCATCAGCACCACAACGAGCAGGATAATGCTGAACCCATACAGGGCGGGCGAGATCCATTCCAGTACGCGGGGCGACACGTGAAAGATGGTCCAGGCGGCAACCAGGCCGACCCCGAACCATACGAACTGGCGGTGCCATACACCCGCCGCGCGGGTGGGAACGTCAGTCTGTCCGGCTGAGTACAGAATGGCGAGCCCGAAGAACACCAGACACAAGCTGATCGTGATCAGCTGCCGGTCCACCGTAGCGGTTCTCACTGGGTCAGGCCGGCCTGCCGTGCCGCCTCGAATTCCTCCGCGCGAGCAGCGGCGGAGTCAGGGTTCAGCTCCACCGGTCCGGGGGCTATGTCCTGCGCCGTCGTCGATTCATCCTTCAATCCGAGCTTCACCGGGCCGGTGGCTTCGGGTCCGAGAATGTATCGGCGCAGCGTCTGGACGACGTAGGGAGCAACCGTGGTGCCGTGCTCGGCGAATTCCATGATCCCGCCGACGATGAGCTCGGGCTTGTCCGCCGGCGCAAATCCGAGGAACCACCCGTGATCTTCTCCATGAGGGTTTTGCGCGGTGCCCGTCTTTCCTGCAACAGCGAGATCCGCGCGCCGGCTGGCCGCGGCAGTTCCCCGCTCTACCACCGCAATCAGCGAATGACGGAGGTTGTCCAACTCCTTTTGGGTCAGGCCCAGGGAACGGCGGCGGTTGGAGGTCGGCTTGACGATGTATGGCGTGACTGTCTCTCCGTTCCCCGCAAGTCCCTGGTAGAACTTCATCATGTTGATGAGCGTCTGGGTGTTCTCCCCCTGCCCGATCGAGAAGTTCAGCGTCGTGCCCGGCGGACTCCAGTGGCGCGGGCCATACAGTTTGTCGAAGTACGCCTGAGATGAGGGGTAGATCGGGCTAAGCTCGTTCTCGAGGTCGATGCCGCTCTTGTCCCGGAAGCCCATGAGGACACCGTCCTGTAGGATTGCGTCCAACCCGAGCCGCAGCCCCAACTGGTAGAAGTACACGTCGCAGCTCGCAGCCACCGCGCCCGTGAGGTCGAGCGGCCCATGGCCTTCTCGCTTCCAGCAGCGGAACACCCTGTTGCCGAGCCGCATGCCCCCGCGGCATGGCTCGGGCATGTAGGTGCCGAGCCGGATGAGTCCGCGCTTCAGGCCCATCGCCGCCACCGCCAGCTTGAATGGAGAAGCCGGTGGATAACGCGCCTGTATCACTCGATTGAGCAGCGGTCTCGCAGGATCGGTGTTCAGCTTGCGCCATTCAGAGGAAGAGATGCCCCCCACGAACTGGTTGGGATCGAACGTGGGAGCAGAGTAGAGCGCCCTGATCTCACCGGTTGGGGTCATGGCGACAAGCGCGCCCCTGACACCCGCCGGCCAGATGCTGTCCACGAAGCGTTGCAGCTCGAGATCCACGGTGGTGACAATGGGCTTGCCGGGGGTGGGTGGCAGCGTTGCAGAGGCGGCACCTTCCCGGACCAGCCGGCCGCGTGCATTCACCTCGATGTAGCGAACGCCTTCGTTGCCGCGGAGGGTATCGTCATACTGCCGTTCGAGGCCGGCCTTTCCCACGATGGAACCGAGGACCGCGCCGGGGTAGCGATCATCTTTGAGGTCGTCTTCGGTCACCTCCGAGACGTAACCAACCAGGTGGGCCACCGACTTGCCCGCGGGATAGAGCCGCTTCGGTTCCGCCTGGATGACCAGCCCCGGCAAGGCAGCGCGATGTTCTTCCAGCTTCGCGATCACGTCGAACGACGCGTCTCCGAATACCAGTGCCGGCTGATATCGGGCCCGGCGATAGCGATCGATTATGTCGCCGATCTGCGCGCTGTCGAGCGGCACGTAGCGCCGCACCTGCGCCAGGAGTGCCCGCAGGGAATCCACCGAAGTGGCCAGGAGCTTTACCGAATACCCGGGGACGTTCTCGGCGATAACCCGACCGTTGCGGTCGAGGATGGAGCCCCGCGGCGGCGTCAGTGATATCGGGCGAAGGCGGTTGGTTTCGGCCTTGAGCTGGAACTTCTCGTGCTGGAGCACCTGGGTTCGAAAGAACGCACCCGAGAGCACGAGAAAAGCGCCCACCAGTACCATCCGGGCGATCTCCGCCCGTTCCCGGACCCGGTAGGAGTCAAACCCGCTCATGCGTCCAGCCGGATGGAGAACCAGGAGCGGAAGGTCACCAGCACCAGCAGGGCAAAAGCGGCGGTGGTGAGCGCCTGCAGAGGACTATAGACCGTCAGCTCGGTGAGTAGCTGCGCACCCTGGGTGCCGCTGGTCATGAGAACGACGAGGTCGCGGAACCAGAGGCCCACCGCCACAAAACCCGCATTAACCAGCATGTTGTCAGCGAAGAATACGGCACGGCTCCAGGCGGCGAAGTACCCGACCAGCGTATGAGCCAGGAGGCCTGCGCCGAATCGAGCCGGCGTCAGAGCGTCCTCTATCATGCCGACCAGGAAGCCGGCCAGCGCGCCCGCGCCCGGTCCGCTGCGCATGGCAAACAGCATCAAAGCAATGAGCAGGAAATCCGGACTGAGCCGCGCGTTCCCGAAGCGGGGGCGCAGGTAGAACTGGAGCACCAGCAGCACCAGCATGACCAGCGTCAGCTGGGCCCGGCTAACCCGCTGCGGACTCATGGGGTGGAATCCTGTCGGGGCGGCAACCCCGAGGTGGCGGGCGTTCCGCCCAGGATCGGTGAGCTGCGGGCCAGAGAATCGCGCCGCGCGGCTCGGGCGGCCCGAGCCGCGTGTGCTATCGAATCGGCTCGCAGCACCCGGGCGATGGAATCCTGGCGCATGGCCTCGAGCTGTGAATCGCTGGGGAATGCCCGGGCGAGATCGGGGGGGCGATTTCCAACCAGGATCAGCACGTGGGCAGCCGAGCCGGGGTTTGCGGCGGCACGGAGACGGTAAACCCGCTCCCACCCGGCCTCCTCCCTTAGCGTTCCGATCACGGTTCCTACTGGAATGCCCTTGGGAAAAACCCCGCCCAATCCGGACGAAAGCACCAGCGTGCCCAGGGGTACGGAATCCCGATAGGGAACGCCTCGGAGCTCCAATGATCCTTCCGCCGCCCGGACGTCGGCCGAGGGAGCTACGACCCCAAGAGCATTCCCGCCGACTGTATATCCGCTGACCCTGAACTCCGGATGGGACCAAGTCATCGCAACGCTGCTGTGCGGCGTGACACTCAACACAACGCCGATCAGCCCCTCGGGGGCGAGCACCGGATTGAAGGGGGCGACGCCCCGCCGAGATCCGGCGCTGAGCAGCAGAGTTCTTCCGTCCGTTGCATGAGGCTGATGCAACACCTCTGCCGGGATGTAATTGGCGTTGAGACGGTTACTCAGCTTGAGCAGCTGGCGCAGGCGTTCGTTCTCGGCCCGGAGAGAAGGGAGGAACTGGGCCACATACGCTGCAGAGTCGCGCTGGGCCACCACGGCTCGAAAGCGGGTCCGGCTGGTGCGTCCCTCCTCTGCTCTGGTCTGGAGCCACACGAGTGGGGCCAGAACAGTACGGCGCAGCGTGTCGGCGATTCCCTGCCCCCAGCTGGCCGGGGCGAACAGGGTGAGAATGGAAAGGCCGAGACACAGGATAAACAGCACAGTGTCTCGGCGAGTGTACCGGCGATCTGAAATGCTGGCCATGCTCAGGCTGACAGGACGCTGCGGTATTTCTCGTAGTCGTCCAGAATGCGGCCCGTGCCGCGCACCACGCACGTGAGGGGGTCCTCGTCCACGTGGATGGGCAACCCGGTTTCCTGAGCGAGAAGCAGATCCAGTCCACGGATGAGTGCTCCCCCGCCGGTCATGACGATGCCGCGGTCGACGATGTCGCTGGCCAGCTCCGGAGGAGTGATCTCGAGAGCGCGGCGCACCGCGTCTACGATCTGCTGGATGGGCTCCTGCACCGCCTCGCGGATCTCGGTTGAGTGCACCCGTACCGTCTTGGGGATGCCGGAGACGAGATCGCGGCCTTTGACTTCCATCTCTCGTTCATCACCGGTCGGAGCCGCCGAACCGATCTTGATCTTGATGGCCTCTGCCGTGGGCTCACCGACCAGCAGGTTGTAATTCTTCCGCATAAACTGAACTATGGCCTGATCCAGCTCGTCGCCACCCGTACGGATGGACGTGTCGGAAACGATGCCTGACAGGGCGATCACCGCGATCTCGGTGGTCCCTCCCCCGATGTCGATGACCATGTTGCCGGTTGGAGTCTCGACCGGCAGACCCACCCCGATTGCCGCGGCCATGGGCTCCGCGACCATCAGCACCTGCTTGGCGCCCGCGGTCTCGGCGGAGTCACGAACGGCCCGGCGCTCAACCTCGGTAATGCCGGACGGGACGCACACTATGACTTTCGGTTTGACCCGAAAGACATGCTTGTCGATGATGGTCTTGAGGAAGTAGCGGAGCATCTTTTCGGTCACATCGAAATCGGCGATGACTCCATCCTTGAGCGGACGTACGGCTACAATTCCATCCGGCGTGCGCCCCAGCATGCGCTTGGCCTCGAGACCAATTCCCTTGATTCTGCCGGTAGACTTTTCGATTGCGACGACGGAGGGCTCGTTGAGAACGATGCCTTCGCCCTTGACGTACACCAAGGTGTTAGCCGTGCCCAGATCCACCGCGATTTCATTCGCGGGAAGCCAGGACACAAGATTCAATGCGGGAACTTTCATCAAGGAGCCGCTAAGCACATGGACACGAAGGTAAAAGGACCGTTGTGCTGCTGGTAGCTGACTCCTCTACCCTGGCCTGCTAGGTGCCACTACTCCCGAAGCCGCCGGTTCCGCGGCTGGTGGCGGGAAGGACCTCCACCGACCTAAAGGCAACCCGCTCAACCCGGGCCACAACCATCTGAGCGATCCGCATACCCCGGGTGATCCGAAAGGACTCGCGACTCAGGTTCACCAGGGCCACCATGAGCTCCCCCCGGTAGTCACTGTCGATCGTAGCCGGAGTGTTGGGCAAGGTGATTCCGTGCCGGAGCGCCAGTCCTGAGCGGGGCCGAAGCTGACACTCGTAGCCCTCGGGTACCGCAATGCCGAATCCGGTCCGGAACAGTTTCCTCTCCAGCGGCTCAAGCTCCCCATCCTCCGCACTGGCCAGATCGTAACCCGCCGATCCGGGAGTGGCCGGGCTCGGCAGCGGCAGATCCTCGGCATGCGGAAGCCGGGTCAGCAGGACTTCGACTGCGCCCGGAGGAGCCTTTTCAGACAACGGCGTTGACGTCGGTCAGAGGGAGGTGGAAGGCCTCGGCCACCCCGGGGTAAACCACCTTGCCTTCAACGACGTTGAGCCCGAGCCGTAGGGATGGATCCGACTTGCACGCCGCACGCCAGCCTTCTCTGGCCAGCTTAAGTCCGTATGGCAGCGTAGCATTGGTTAGGGCAAGGGTGGAGGTTCGGGGAACGCCGCCCGGCATATTTGCCACGGCGTAATGCAGAATGCCGTCAACGAAGTAGGTGGGCTTCTCGTGAGTAGTGGGCTTTATGGTCTCCACGCATCCCCCCTGGTCTA
>DASPKB010000360.1:0-3425 GCA_035628315.1 Gemmatimonadales bacterium
CTAGCATCGGTTTGGACCCGTAACGGTTGCGGTTGATTTCATCGCGGATGGCACCCCCCGGGCCACCAAACCCGTCTCCCCTGGGGTCACCGTCCTGCACCACGAAGTTCGGCACTACACGATGCCAGCGGTTCCCATCGAAGAATCGCCGGTCCACGAGTCTGAGAAAATTGGCCACCGTGAGCGGAGCCTCGGGGCCAAACAGCTGGAGCTCGATCACACCCTGCTGCTCGGTCTCGATAAACACATGAGGGCGAGCCAGGGAGTCGGGGGCGACCAGAAAACGGCGGGCCAGCTCCCGGTAGTCCTCCAGGGTCCGTCCGGTAGAAATCGGATAGGCTGCACCCCAGCGTTCCGCGGCAACGGGCCACCGGTCTTCCGCCCATCGGCGGAGCAGATAGTTATCGGGCCGGGGGATCGTCTCGAGGAAGTCGCGCTCCACCCGAGCGGCAGCGGCCCGGCCGGTCCGATGAATCGCAGCCAGCGCACCAAGGGCAGAGATCGCGGCCTCAGGAAAGGAATCGCTCAGCGAGCGACGATACATCTGCACCAGTCCGGGAAGATCTCGTGGATCAGCCGCCTTGGTCAGAACATCGGCGGCCACGCTCCGGACTGCTGCATCCGAATGGGTAAGAAGGTTCCGGGATGCTGCAACCAAAGCCGGCGCGGGAGTGGGATTCGTGTCGGCCCAGGCCTGCAGACCAGCGGCCACCACACGTCCGTCCCTGTCCGAAAGGAACCACGGAGCGTCAGTTCGGCCTGCTTTGGACCAACCTTCGGCAGCGACGGCGCGATCGCGCCAGTCGGCGCTGCTACGCCAAGCGCGTGCGGCCGCGGCGAAGGCCGCCGCGTCCGCGCGCGCGAGAGCAAGCAGCGCCTCGCGTTGAACCGCGAACGCGGACCGTCCCTCCAGAACCCGCCGGAGCGCTGTCGCAACCGCCGGCCCGCGGAACTCGCCCAGGCTGGCCGCCGCCTGCACCCGAACATTGGGATCGGGGTCGTCGAGTTTCGAAGCCACCGCCGGAGTGGTTGTCGTATCTCGATAGGTTCCGAGTGACCGAAGGGCATTGACCCGGACCCCGGGATGCGGGTCATCTACGGCTCGCGCGAGCAGTCCGGCCAGCGTTGTCGCCGCGACTTTGGCCGCGGCGGCGTATTGCTGTGTCAGGGCCCGGGCGGCGACTGCACGGGTATCAGGATCGTCCGCCCGAAGAGCAGCGATCAGGTGATTGGCGGCACCCGGAGCACGGAGCCGACCGAGCGAATACACCGCGCGCCAGCGCACAATTGGAGAGGTGTCGTTCGCAAAGGCGAGGAGGGCGTCAGCGGGCGCGTGGGGGCCGAGTCGCCAGCTCTCCAGCAAAACCTGATTCACAGCCGGAGAAGGATCCGGCTGCGTCAACGTCACCCTGCCGCCAAGCACTGAGCCAAAAAACTCACCGGCCCTGCGTCCACCAGTCTTGGCGACTGCAGTTACTGCCTCTGCTGCGGTGATCGTATCGAGTGGAGGAAGCCCCGTCAGCCGCTGTATGAGAGGCTCGATGGCGGCCGTATCGCGCAGCAAACCGAGGCCAAACGCTGCCGCCACGCGAACAGTCGAGTCGGGCTGATCGAGAAGCTGCAATAGCAAAGGCGTGGCCCGCAGATCTCCGATCCGACCGGCGGCGAGGGCGGCCACGCGACGAACCAGAGAATCCGGCGCGAGAAGAGCCCGCTGAAACAGCTCGGGCTGCCAGTGTCGGGCATCTTCCGCGGCGAGCACCGGGGCCAGCTGCTCCACTACAGCCTCTTCCTGTGCTCCGGCGGCGGCCGGGAGCAGCAGTCCGGCACCAGCTATCATCATCCACTTCGCTACTCTCATCATCCTATTCTGATCGGGTCAGCAATCGGATGCAGCGCAGCTCGCACTGCATCGGGTAATCGGCTGAGAGACATGGTGGTGTCGAGAGCGAGCAAGGTCGTAGCAGCCGTGGCCAGGAGGCGGGGTTCTTCGGCGTGCTCCACCGCGTAGCCGAACACCACCCGCCGCGAAGCCACCTCGCGGACCCAGCAGCGAATACGAACGGGGTCATCGTACCGGGCCGGCTGGCGGTAACGAATGGTTACTTCACTCACCGCGAGACGAAGCCCTTGCTGCTCGAGATCGCGGTAGGTCATGCCGGCTAGCCGCAGGTAATCGCAGCGGGCAACATCCAGCCAGACCAGATAGCGGGCGTGATAAACGACTCCCATCTGATCGGTCTCGGAGTAGTTGACCCGCACCAGCGTCTCCGAGACGAACGGAGCCGAGATCGTCATGGAGGAAGCCTCTCGGTTAGACGTTCGGAACGGCGCGCCTGACACTCCGGGGCTCAGCTCCGGTTGCACCGGTCGCAGGTGGGCTCCATCTTTGGCGCCGTGCTTGGTCGCAGCCTCGTGATCATGTCCGATGCCCACCTTGGCGCTGCGCCGCCGGGAACCGAGGAGGTACTGCTCGAGTTCCTCGATGCGGTGCCCGAATTAGGCGATTGCCTGCTCATCAACGGCGATCTATTCGACTTCTGGTTCACCTATACGCGCGTCATTCCCCGCCGCGGTTTTCATGTAGCGGCCGCGCTGGCCCGGCTTCGTCGCCGGCTGCCGATCGTGATGGTCGGAGGAAACCATGACCGGTGGGACCGCGACTTCTGGGTGCGCGACCTAGGCCTCTCCTTCAGCCCGCATCGCGCAACATTCGAGATCGGCTCTCGTACCGTTGCAGCGATTCACGGGGACGGTCTTGCCGAGTCACGCTGGCAGGCCAAGCTCATCCATACCTTGATCCAGCATCCGGCAACAGCGGCGGTTTACCGGATTCTTCACCCCGATCTGGGGCTTCGGCTGGTCGACCTCCTCAGCCCGATGCTGGGAGATCACACGGTAGACGAGTCGAAGCTCGCCCGAGCCGCGGCCAGGCAGCGAGCATGGGCCGAACAGGTTCTGAAGACCGAAAGCGAGCTCGGGCTGCTGGTGATGAGCCACACCCATCGAGCGGTGCTCGAAGAACCCGCTGCGGGACGGCAGTACCTGAACCCGGGCGCCTGGTTCGACGGCTTCCGGTATGCCGTGGCCACCGAATCCGATGCCGCGCTCCGAACCTTCAAAGCCACTGCGTAGTGCTACCGGCGTCACCCCAGCGACACGACTTCTGCGTGCCTCAGTCTCTCTCCAATGAAGCGTGCTCCAACCTGACGGAATCTGGCCTCGTCATCACTCACAACGAAGCGGTGCTGGGCTGAGCTCTGTGCAGGCGCCTGGAGCGACTTGTCGGTCAGAATGTTTTCCAGGGCCGCTGCGGTAGCCTGGCCGCTGTCGATCAATCTTACTTCAGGTCCCATAACCCGCTGAAGGAGGGGCTTGAGCAGCGGATAATGAGTGCATCCCAGCACAAGCGACCGGACGCAGGC
>DASPKB010000361.1:0-7591 GCA_035628315.1 Gemmatimonadales bacterium
AGGAGAATTTCCGACCACCAGCCGGTGCGGGTCCTGCTCCTTGAGCTCGCTGTACATGTCGGCCAGCCAGGCTCTGTGGCCGGCGTTCACGGCCAGATCCACGCCCCAGTTCTCGTTGACGATGGTCCAGATGATGATCGAGGGGTGATTCCAGTCCCGCTCCACCATCCCGAACAGCGTGTCCTTGGCGCGGCGCTTGGCGGTTTCGGTCAGGTCCTGCCAGTTGGGTAGCTCGGTCCAGATCAGAAGGCCGATGCGGTCGGCCGCGTCGTAGTACCGGGGATCGGTGATTTTGATGTGGGTCCGGAGACAGTTCAGCCCCATGTGTTTGGCCTTGGCGAACTGCTCATCCAGCTCTGCGTCACTGAACGGCGTGTAGATCAGATCGGGGTAGTAGTCCTGATCCAGGGCGCCGCGGAGATACAGAACCCGGCCGTTCAGCAGCAGATGCCCCGTCGAAGAGGTTGCAATGGTCCGCATTCCGAACCGGGTTGCCAGCTCGTCCAGCGGCTCGGCTCGGTCATCGCTGCCATCGAGAAGGATGGCCTGGAGCTCGTACAGATTGGGAACCGTGGTGTCCCAGAGCATTGGATCGGGGACCGGTATAGTCAGCTCGTCAGCGTCCTTCCCGGCTCCGAGCACAAATCTGTGGCGGCGCACCTGCCCCTTCGGGTCCGTGACATTGAGCCAGAGCCCCAGGGCACGGTCAGCGGGTCGGCTGAGCGCCACGTCCACTCGCACCTGCTCGCCCGGTACGTCGGGTGTCACCCGAAGCCGGGTGAGGTGGGGGGTGCTCCGGCGCTCGAGGTACACGCTCTGCCAGATGCCGCCGATCGGACCATACCAGCTCTGCTTCCCATGCGGAATCTCGGCAAAGGTGAACTCTGGCAGGAAATCAGCGTCGTTCCCCGGGTCGATTACCCGAACGAGCAGCTCGTTGGGACCATCCGGGCGCAGCACGCCGGTAACGTCCAGCTCGAAGGGGAGGTAACCCCCTTCGTGCTCGCCGACCTGCTGTCCGTTCAACCAGACAGTGGCGAAGTAGTCCACTGCCCCGAAGTGAAGAACGATTACGCCTGGTGCCTGTGCCTTCCCGCCATTGTCGTGTCCGGGGGCAACCGGATTTGCTTCTCCCGAAAAGCGCAGCCGGTACCACGCGACACCGGAGTACTCCCGAAGGTCGTCGAATTGCGCTTGCCAGGGCCCGGGCACGCGGATCTTTCGCGGTTCCGCCTCCTGCAGATTCTCTACGGTCAGAGCTTGCGTGGGGTCCGGAAAGAACTCCCACTCACCATCGAGATCGGTGCGCTGACGATTCAAGACTCACTCCCAAATGATTCGCAGAAAAGAAGAAGAATACGGCCGTGTAAGAGAGACGTGCCCGGTGGGTTTTGCAAGCGCTAACGGGGAACCACGCCCGAGCTGCTCCGGAAGGCGCGGCGCCGTTCAAGCCAGGCACCAGCCAGGCTCCCCACTGCACCCGCGGCAACCGCAGTGGCAGTTACCGCCGCGATCCCGTAGGCAAAGACCCTGGGCTCGGTGACGGTCTGACCGACCGGCCCGGATCCGACCATCCAGGCAGCGAGCGACCCCAGGGTGCCGTCGAGCAGGCCTACACAGCCTGCCGCCACTACCCCCATGGCAAAGCCGGCCCGCCAGGAGCCATATAGGCCGACGCCCAGGTAAACGAGAAGGGACACTACACCGAGAGAAGGATAGGGAAAACCGAGCGGCCGCTGTGCCAGTGCGCCGACGACGTCCAGGGCAACCAGCAATCCCGCGGCGGCGAGAATCACCGGAGTGACCCGTCTCATAGGTCTCCTCTATCCATTGACGTCTCCAAAGACCTGCATTCGAGGTGGGATATTGCGGACACTAAGGTGTATGAGATCACTGGATTCAACAAGGACCCGATCCATATAGTTTACGGCCACCCGCCTCATCCAGGAGTCGAACGCTCATGGTCGCCATTTTTCTGGCTATTGGTCTGGTCGCTGGTGTGCTTTCGGGCTTGTTCGGTATAGGCGGCGGAATCCTCATCATACCGTCCCTGATCTTTTTCGCGAACTTCCACACCAAGCTTGCGCTGGGTACGTCTCTCGGTGCCATGCTGCTGCCGGTGGGTCTGCTCGGCGCTTATGCCTACTACCAGCAGGGCAACATCGACCTGAGGGCATCGATGCTGATAGGAGCGGGATTATTCCTGGGTGCGTATGTCGGAGCCAAGCTAGCACACGCCATCCCTGGTGCCACGCTGCAACGCATGTTTGCAGTATTCATTGTGCTGATGGCCATCCGCCTCTGGGTCGAGGCAGGCAAGGTCAATCAGCCGCAGGCTCGAACTCAGGTTGTCAACTCGCGGATTCCGACACCAGATTCCTGACGGTCGCCAGCCGGCTCATCCATGACCGCCACGACAACCCAGTCCAGGTCCGCAGAGATCCGGCTTACTTCGCCGGCCTTCGAGCATGCGGGCCGCATTCCTGACATCCACACCTGCGAAGGAGAGGACCTCTCTCCTCCGCTCCAATGGAGCGGAGCCCCAGTAGAGACCCGCAGCTACGCCGTTGTCTGTGAGGATCCGGACGCTCCTCGAGGCACCTGGATTCATTGGGTTCTCTACAACATCTCGGGAGATGCCGTAGAGCTGACCCGGGCAGTCCCGGCCTTGCCGGAGCTACCATCCGGTGCCCGGCATGGCAGGAATACCGCCGGGAACCTGGCCTATGCCGGTCCCTGTCCACCAGCGGGAAACCCCCACCGCTACTTCTTCCGGCTCTTTGCGCTCGACATCACGCTGAACCTGCCACCAGGCGCCACGAAGGCCGAGCTGGAGAAAGCGATGGACCAGCACATCATGGCGCAGGGCACGCTGATGGGGACCTATCAGCGGGGAAGCCGGTAGGCTGGGAAGCGGTAGGCTGGTACATAGGCTGGTACCGACTTACCTGCTTACCCGCTTACCCCCGCTTGCCCGCTTTACCTTTCTCTTGTGCCCCTTCTCAGCCTAACGCCGCGCGGACTCTACTGCGAGCCGGGTGATTTTTATGTCGATCCCTGGGAGCCGGTAGAGCGTGCCGTCATCACCCATGCGCACGGTGACCATGCGAGCTGGGGGTCGCGCGCGTACCTGACCTCCGAGGCTGGACTTGGTGTCCTTCGCGCCAGGCTGGACCCACTAGCGACGATCCGGAGTGTTCGTTACGGGGAGACGCTCAAGCTGAACGGGGTCACCCTCTCACTCCACCCAGCCGGTCACATTCTCGGCTCCTCTCAGGTGCGCATGGTATATCGCGGTGAGGTTTGGGTGGTGTCCGGGGACTACAAGACAGATCCAGACCCTACCTGCACTCCGTTCGAGCCGGTGCGCTGTCACACCTTTGTGACGGAGTCGACGTTTGGCCTTCCAGTCTATCGTTGGCCTTCTCAGCTCTCCGTCTTCGATGAGATCAATGCCTGGTGGCGGGCCAACGCGTCGGTCGGCAAAACCAGCATGCTTTACGGATACACTCTGGGAAAATCCCAACGTCTCATCGCCGGACTCGATCCCTCGATCGGCCCGATCCTCACCCATGGTGCAGTCGAGCGGATGACCCTGGCCTACCGTCAGGCCGGGGTGTCGCTTCCGCTTACCCGGTACGCGGGTACGGCCGCTCAGCGGGTAGAATCGACCGGGGCCATTGTCGTTGCCCCACCCCACGCTAGCGGCTCTTCCTGGACCCGCAGATTCGGCGCGCAGTCCACCGGGTTCGCATCAGGGTGGATGCTGGTCCGCGGCGCCCGTCGCCGGCGGGCTCTGGATCGCGGCTTCCCTCTGTCCGACCACGTGGATTGGCCCAGTCTGCTTGCCAGCATAGAGGCAACCGGCGCCAGTGAGGTTTGGGTTACCCACGGCTTCACCGGTCCGGTCGTTCGTTGGCTCACCGAGCGTGGGCTGGATGCGCGGGCAGTCCAGACCCGCTTCGAGGGCGAGCGGGATGACGAGGTGGTGGAAGGCCTGGAGCCGGCCACCTCGGCCCAGGACGACCTTTCCTTATGAGAGCGTTTGCTCGACTCTATGCCGCAATCGACGAGACCAACGCCACCAACGAGAAGGTGGCGGCACTCGTGGCATACTTCAGGAGTGTGCCCGCAGCCGACGCAGCCTGGGCAGTTCATTTTCTGAGCGGCCGGCGGCCCAAGCGTCTGATCGCGTCGCGTAAGCTGGCGGCGTGGGCGTCCGCCGAAGCCAAGCTGCCCGAATGGCTGTTCGAGGAGAGCTATCAGGCAGTGGGCGATCTGGCCGAAACCATCACTCTTATTTTGCCTGATACCGGCAGTTCGAGTGACGTCCCTCTTTCAGAGTGGGTCGAGCAGCGGCTTATTCCGCTTCGGGACGAGGAAGAGGATGTCCAAAGGGAGGTCATGGTTCGCTCCTGGCGGGAGCTGGACCGGCGAGAGCGATTTGTCTGGAACAAGCTCATCACCGGAAGCTTCCGGGTGGGCGCATCTCAGCGACTCGTAGTTAGAGCTCTGGCAGAGGTCAGCGGACTGGACGAGGGCGTGGTCGCCCACCGCCTCATGGGAGCGTGGGATCCAACCGCCGACTTCTTTCAGCGGCTGATTGCACCCGACACAGGAGATGCCGACGTCAGCCGTCCCTATCCCTTTTTCCTTGCGTATCCGCTGGAGCAGGACCCGGCAGCGCTGGGCGATGTCGGCGACTGGCTGGCTGAGTGGAAGTGGGATGGCATCCGATCCCAACTCATCCGCCGAGCGGGCAAGACATTCCTATGGTCCCGAGGTGAGGAGCTGCTGGCCGGCCGCTTCCCCGAGGTCGAGGAGCTGGGCACGTTCCTGCCGGACGGGACGGTAATCGACGGTGAGCTGCTGCCCTGGGTGGACGGGAAACCGCTGCCCTTTGCCCAGCTTCAGCGACGTATTGGGCGGAAAAATTTGGGGCGGCAAATTCTGGACGAGGTCCCCGTCGTTCTCGTCGCCTACGATCTCCTGGAGCAAGGTGGAGAGGATATTCGAATGCGGCCCCTCCGGGAACGGCGGTCCTTCCTCTCCCGGCTGATCGAGGCGGTGCCGAGCTCGGGCCGGCTGCTCCTCTCACCTCTTGTTCCGGTGGATACCTGGGCTGCGGTAACCCGGGCCCGCCGGAGCGCGCGAGAAATGGGCGCCGAGGGGCTTCTTCTCAAGCGGCTCTCGTCTCCTTACAGAGTTGGTCGGCGTCGAGGTGACTGGTGGAAGTGGAAGGTAGATCCGCTGAGCGTGGAAGCTGTGTTGATCTACGCTCAGGGAGGCAGCGGGAGGCACGCCGGTCTCTTTACCGATTACACCTTCGGAATCTGGGACGGAGATCACCTGGTACCGTTCGCCAAAGCCTACTCTGGTCTTACCGATGACGAGATGCGTCGGGTGGATCAGTTCATCCGGCGGAACACACTGGAGCGGTTCGGTCCAGTGCGGACCGTGAAACCCGAGCTCGTTTTCGAGCTGCACTTCGAGGGGATCCAGCCATCCACCCGGCACAAGAGCGGAATCGCGGTGCGGTTTCCCCGGATGGCCCGGTGGCGCAGAGACAAAAAGGCGGAAGACGCGGATACCATCGAGACGGTGAAATCCCTGATACGGTCAGTACCCTCGATAACAACAGATGCCGCAGATAGAATTTCGCCGTGAGCGCCTAGAGCATGCCGAATTACATCTGTGTCACCTGCGGGGTGCAGCACGCCGAATCAGTGAAGCCTCCTCGGCGCTGCCGCATCTGCGAGGATGAGCGGCAGTACGTGAGCTGGGAGGGGCAGCGCTGGACAACTCTGCGGGAGCTGCAGGCCTCCCATCGGAACCGCCTCGACGTCGAAGGTCCCGAGCTCATCAGCCTGGTGACTGAACCGCAGTTTGCGATCGGCCAACGTGCGCTCCACCTGCGCACCACGGGCGGGAACGTACTGTGGGACTGCATCAGCCTCGTGGATGACCGGAGCATCGCCGCCATTCAGGCGCTGGGCGGCGTCTCGGCCATTGCGGTGTCCCATCCTCATTACTACGCCTCTGTAATCGAGTGGAGTCGAGCACTGGGCAACGTGCCCATCTACCTGCATGCCGCCGACGGCGAGTGGGTGATGCGGCCTCACCCTGCAATCGTGTTCTGGCATGGGGAATCGCATCAGCTCGCTCCCGGACTGACCCTGCTGCGTCTCGGCGGGCATTTTCCGGGAGCCACGGTGCTCCATTGGGCCGGCGGAGCGCAAGGCAAGGGAGCCCTGCTTGCGGGCGACGTACTACAGGTGGGCCAGGACCGGAGCACTGTGAGCTTCATGTACAGTTACCCCAACTACATTCCCGTCAATGCGGCAACGGTGCGTGGCATCGTTGGGGCACTCGAGCCCTATTCCTTCGACCATATCTACGGGGCCTGGTTTGGCCAGAACATCGTCAAGGATGCCAAGCAGGCTGTCCGATACTCGGCCGCTCGCTATCTGGCCGCGATTGCCGAACCAGAGCCAGCATCCCCGGTGGTAGCCGCAGATGACCACAGGCAAGGGTGAGGTGCGCGGTGGGTCAGCACTTGCCGTAGACCTGCGGCGCGCCCGGGCGGCGCAGCGGCGAGCCCAGCGGGCTGATGCTGGGGCCGCAGCTCCGCCCCAGCCGACGCCCGGACCCACCATTCTATGCGGCGATCGCCCACCGGCCGACTGCGTGCGCGACTGGTTCGCCTCGGAAGGATGGCATCCATTCGCGTTTCAGGAGGAGGTATGGCAAGCCTACCTCAACGGCGAAAGCGGGCTGATTCACGCCGCCACCGGCACCGGGAAAACCTACGCCGTGTGGATGGGCCCTATTCTGGAATGGTTGCGAGACTACCCGGTGCGTTCCACGGTGCCGCCTCGCCGCCACACTGCGCCTCCCCTACGGGTACTGTGGATCACTCCGCTTCGAGCGCTGGCCGCCGACACTGAAGCCGCCCTGCGCGCACCGGTTGAGGATCTGGGCCTTCCCTGGACTGTAGAGTCGCGCACCGGCGATACCGAACCCAAGGTTCGCGCCCGCCAAGGCAAGCGTCTCCCCACCGCACTGGTCACCACGCCCGAGAGTCTTTCGCTGCTCCTCACCTGGGATGAGACCCCCCGGTTGTTCGAGCACCTGGAGCTGGTGGTGGTGGACGAATGGCACGAGCTGATGGCCTCCAAACGTGGCGTGCAGACCGAGCTCGCCCTGGCCCGGCTGCGCCGCTGGCGCCCGCAGCTTCGCGTCTGGGGGTTGTCCGCTACTCTGGGAAATCTCGAGACAGCGCGCGACACCTTGCTCGGGGTCACGGACCGAGGGAACGGGCGACCCGGCCGCACCATCCGCGGCCTGGTGCCCAAAGGCCTCCAGGTGGACTCTCTGATACCCGAAACGATGGAGCGGTTCCCCTGGTCCGGGCAGATCGGCCTGCGACTCCTGCCCGAGGTGATCCATGCCATCGAGGAGGGTAACACGTCGCTCGTGTTCACGAACACCCGAGCCACGGCTGAGCTCTGGTTTCAGGCACTGCTGAGCGCCCGGCCTGATTGGGCGGGCGTAATCGCCTTGCACCACGGCTCGCTCGATCGAACGACGC
>DASPKB010000362.1:0-4907 GCA_035628315.1 Gemmatimonadales bacterium
AAGACTTGGCATCGTCGATGACGATCTTGGATCGTGGATCGTCGAAGACTCTCCGGTTGGCGGGATAAAAGAGCCGGGACCCCTCCACCATCTGTGGCTCGATTTCCAGCGTGACCAGCTCTTTGAGGTTCGGATTGGCCAGGAGCAGATGGGAAGACATCCCCGAGCCCTGGCCGATCATGGCAGCGGTCCGGGCATCGGGCGCGTGAGCCAGGGCCACGAGCGGCGACAGCGTCTGCGTCGCCGGATCGCCCGTCATCGGCACCTGCTTACTCACCGAGTCGCAGGATTGGAACCAGACCGGCGGAAGTGAAGCATCGGGTTTGCCGTTGGTGACCAGCGAGATAACGCCATTGTTCTTGAGCCTCGTGGCCGTAACCGTGGCGGTTCGGCCGTCACGATGGAACAGCACCTCCCGCTGATCGGCCTTGGGAATAATCCCGGTGCGATACACCCCGCTGGCGAGCGTGTTGGTATGTAACTCGGTCCGCGCGGCTACCACTACCATCACTACTCCCGCGGCGAGCGTGGCTGCGAGTGCGAGCCTCCGTGCCGGCTTCTTCGAAGTCCGGGAGCGGGAGATAAGGAGGAGGCCAATAGCCATATCGAGCGCGGCTCCGAGAATCAACATGGGCTTGAGCCCTACCGCGGGCAGAAGCACCAGACCTCCAATGATCACCCCGATAATCGAACCCAGCGTATTCCAGGCGTAAACCGATCCGATGGCTTTCTCGCCCGAGCCGGTGGTGAGAAGAACCCGGGTGATGAGCGGGAGAGTCATCCCGGCGCAGAACGTGGCCGGGAACATGATTGCCAGGCAGAGACCGTAGCGCGCCAAGGTGAACCCGGTATACCCCGCGTCGGTGCGTGCAAACGTGGTCAGGAGCGAGGCGATCCAGTCGAACGACGAGACGTATAAAGGAAGGGTAGCCATCGCCAGCAGGCCCATCGTCCACTGCACGATCCCGAGCGTTCGCAGCGGGTCGGCCAGCCGGTCGGCGCGTTGGCGGATCCACCACGCCCCGAGGGCGAGACCCAGGATGAAGGCCGACAACATCAGCTCGAAGGAATGGGTAGCGCTGCCGAGCACCAGCGCCAGCATCCGGATCCAGTCGATTTCGTAGATGAACGAAGCCACTGCGGTGCCGAAGCTGGTGAAGAGCAGAAGCCTTTCGAGCTGCAGGTTCGGAGTTCCCCCGTTGGCCACAGCCTGAGCCGCTTTGCTGGCACCGCCTGCAGGAGCAGCAGCCGACCGATTCCGTGCCACAACCATGAGGCAGATGGTGGCGGCCGCGACCACCAGGTTGAGCATTGCTGCTGCCAGTATGGTACCGGGCAGGCCGGCCAGCTCGACCAGGTAGAAGCCCGCAACCAGCACTCCGACGGCGGCGCCGAGGCTGTTGGAGAAATACAGGAGTGCCAGCTTCCGACCCGGTCGTACCGGCTGCAGCCGGAGCACGCCGGCGCTCATCAAGGGGAAGGTCATGCCCAGCAAAACCGATTGCGGCAGGATCAGCGCACCCGCGATCGCCCATTTAGCCGCTGTCAGGGTCCAGGATCCGGCGAGTGGTGGATACAGGGTGTGATACGCCCAGCCGGTGGTGGCCTGAAAAATCTCATGAAAGACCAGGCCGATGCACCCTACGACCAGCTCGATGGCCACGTATCCATAGAGCGGCTCCTTCAGCCGGCTCGACCAGCGACTCACCCCCATGGCGCCGGCCGACATTCCGCCCAGAAAGATCACCAGCACGATGATCTGCGCGTACGCATCATGCCCGACGAACAGGCCCAGGTACCGGGTCCAGATCGATTCGTAGATCAGACCGGCCGCGCCAGAGAGCACAAACAGGAAGTAGAGAGCCCTGATCATCGAGGTGACCTGACGTTGAGGAAGGTTCGTTGGAGTGACGGGCGGGCTGGATCGGCAAGAAGCGTGCAACCTTTGGCACTCCTCGAGCGGGCTACCTAGATCCGTGCAGTATCACGAGTTGATGCGGCCAGCCCGCCCGCCTGGCGGGCCGCCCGTCCCTTTCTCCTGCTGCTAATGGCGAGCCTACCGGCATTCCTCCAGAGCTGCGCTCGCGAGTTCGCCAAGCCTCGCAGGAAAACGATGTCACTGCAAAAGTTGCCCCGGTTCAACTTCGGGACGGCTCTGCCGATAAAGGCTATTGCAGAATCCGCCTCCGCGGGGCCGTACATCGCTTGCAGCCGGCGGTGCAGCCGATGGTTAACTCGCTGCTGCCACATCGTTTGAGCGCGGGGGGTGGGGGGTGGCATAAGCGTTGCCTTACCCCGCGCCAGTCACACTGTTCGCGCAGCACTGATGTGTACGATGGTCGGGCCACTCAACTGGAGGATGTAATGAGCAACCGCAAGGGTTTCACACTGATCGAGCTGTTGATCGTGGTCGTGATCATCGGCATTCTGGCCGCGATCGCGATCCCGAAGTTCGCCAACACGAAGGAGAAGGCGGTCGTGGCTTCGATGAAGTCCGACCTCCGCAACCTGGTGACAGCCCAGGAAGCCTTCTTCTCGGATAACCAGGACTATGCCGGCGGTGGCCCGTACAAGGGCGACGGTACGGTCTACACCCAGAAGAACGGTCTGGCTGGTGCAGGCACCCTGGCCTTCACGCCGAGCGCCAACACCGTCGTGACCGTGACGTACAAGAACGCGGCTGGTTGGAGCGCCACTGCGCAGAACCCGGCGGTGCCGGCCACCAGCATCCCGAACACCTGCGGTGTGTACGTGGGTGACCCGGCGAATGCGCCGAACGCGGCCGTCAAGGCTGAGGGCGCGCCGGCCTGCTGGTAAGCAACATCAGGTAGTAAGCAAAGAGGGCGGTGCCCGATTGGTCGCCGCCCTTTTTGCCTACCACCCCACTCGATCAAGGTGGTGATATGATCGCCCGGTCAAAGACAACAGGACGCACAGGCAGAGCCGGTCGCCGGGGCTTCACCCTGATCGAGCTGCTGATCGTGTGTGTGATTATCGGCGTGTTGGCTGCTATTGCGATCCCGAAGTTTGCCAACACCAAGGAGAAGGCGCTGGTTGCCGCGATGAAGTCCGACCTGCGCAACGTGGCCGGCACCCAGGAAGCCTACTGGAATCAGAATCAGACGTACTACGCCGGCGTGATCCCGGATCCGTCGTTCAAGTTCATCCCCTCACCTGGGGTGACGATCACGATCATCAACTCGACCGCCGCCGGCTGGTCGGCCAAGGCCACGGGAGCACCGGTGACGGCAACAGAGTGCTACATCTTCTACGGCACGACGCCGCCTGTTCCGCCGGCCTCTGCCGACGCGGCGGTCGCTTGTAACTAAATGCCGGGCGTCCGCAAGCGGATCTCGCTGAGGACCGCCTTGTTGCTGGAGCTGGGCTTCGTCACCTCGTCAGCGGTGGCGATGGTGGGGCTGGCGACGATCCTGGTCGCGGGTAGCGATCTCAGACTGACGCTCTTGTGGCTCCTCGGACTGTGGCTCGGCAGCACGCTGGTGTTCGTGCTCTTTGGCTCGTATGCGGTGCATCGACTGGTGGTGGGTCCGCTGGGGAAGCTGACAGCTGAAGCCGACGCACTCGCCGTAGGCGAGTTTCCGGCTCACGTCCCCCAGGAAACCGCCGAGCTCGAGCTCCTCGCCACCCGCTATCGGGCGATGGCGGAGAATTTGCTGGACGTGCAGAGTCAGGTGGTTCGGGTCGAGAAGCTGGCGGGCATCGGCCGGCTCGCCGCGGGTGTCGCCCACGAGGTGAGAAACCCCCTCGGCGCACTCGGGAGCTACGTCGAAGTCCTCGAGCGTCGCGGAGCCGATCCAAAGGTGACCGGTGATATGCACCAGGCCATCGAGCGGATCGAGCGGATCGTGCAAGGTCTCGTGGATTATGCCCGGCCCGGTCGGAATGGTCGCGGTGGCGCGGAACCGGCAACTACCGATCTGAACAGCGCGGTTCGCACGGTACTCGACTTTCTGGATGCGCAGGGAATGCTCCGCGGACAGCAGCTGGAGCTGTCGCTGGAGCCAAATCTTCCCCGCGTCCGAGGCAACCAGCACCTGCTCGAGCAGGTCGTCGTAAACCTGGTGGTGAATGCGTGCCAGGCGAGTCCCGGTGGGCGCCTGATTGTCGGGACCCTGACCAAGGCGCTCGAGACCGGGCGCCGGAGCGCCGTGCGGCGGGGCGATGCCACGGAGCGGCAGGCCGATCCAGGGCGAACCTGGTCACCCGAGCCTCGGCCGCGCGAGCTGCCGCCTGGAACGCTGGGCGCCCTGCTGTTCGTGGCCGACGATGGTCCCGGCATAGCCGAGGCGGATCGCGAGCGGGTGTTCGACCCGTTCTTCACGACGAAGGAGCCGGGGCAGGGAACCGGCCTGGGTCTGGCAATCGTCGCGCGTACGGTGCACGAAAGCGGCGGCACCGTGTGGGTAGACCGCGCTCGAGAAGGTGGTGCAGTGTTCAAGGTATTTCTTCCAATCGCGAGTGAGACCGATGCGGCTGCTCATCGTTGACGACGACGCGGGTTTCAGGCAATCGCTCGCGCTGCTGCTCGGCGAGTCCGGCTACGAGGTCGAGGCCGAGGGCGACCCCGAGCGCGCGCTGGCGCGCGCCACGGCGGAAGCGTTCGACCTGATTCTCTGCGATGTGAAGATGCCGGGGATGGATGGACTCGGGTTCCTCCGCCGTTATCGGGCCGAGAGCGGCAACGCCCTGGTCATCATGATGAGCGCCTTCGGCGACGAGGACGCCGCCCTGGCGGCCATGCGCGAAGGCGCCTACGACTACCTCCAGAAGCCGTTCAAGCCCGATGATGTGATCCTGACCGTCCGAAAGGCGGAGGAGCGGGAGCGGCTGCGCCGTGAAGTCGACGCGCTGCGCTCCAGCCTCGGCGTGAGCGCAGTGGGCGATCT
>DASPKB010000363.1:0-2510 GCA_035628315.1 Gemmatimonadales bacterium
ACCGTTGGTGGCACGCCGTCCGTCGAGGCGGCGACGATTCCGGCATTGTCCAACCGCGTCGTCGAGATCCGCGACGGCGGCGGCGTCCTGATCCGCGAGCTTACCTGGCGCACGGGAGGCGCGCTGGAGGAAGACGACCGCGGGACCCCCGAGTACGAGTACCTCTACAACGCCCGCGGCCGGCTGGTGACGGCCAAGCTCGGCGGCGCGACGGTCGGGAACTACGGCTACGACGCCTTCGGCCGGCGCGTCTCACGCCAGACTTCCGGCACGGGCGCGATCGCGCGGCACTACCTGTTCGATCCCGACGGCCGGCTGCTCGCCGAGCACGACGCCGCCACCGGCGCGGTGAAGAAGGAATACGTCTGGATCGACGACACGCCGGTCGCGGTCATCGACAGTTCGTCCGGCTCGCCCGTGATCCTGTTCATTCACGCGGGCCAGCTCGACGAGCCGCTGGCCATGACCAACGGCGCCAAGGCCACGGTGTGGAACGTGCGCTTCGAGCCGTTCGGAAGGGCATCGGTGTTCGGCACGCCCACGGCCGACCTGGACCTGCGCCTGCCGGGCCAATGGCTGCAGGACGAGATGGGCGGCCTGCACCAGAACGGGTTCAGGGATTATGATCCCACGACTGGCAGGTATGTCGAGGCTGATCCTTTAGGACTGTCTGCCGGGGAGAACGTGTACTCATATGCAGATGAGAACCCGGTCATTGTAACAGACCCCACGGGCTTGGAGGGGCCCGGTTTCTGGAACAGTCCACAGACGCTTGGTGCATGGGGTAGAAATCACGGTGCCGAACTCGCTGGGCTTCGTGACCACCTTCAGTCCCGCCGCCTTTGGGGGCATAGTCGATACGGAGGGCGGGGGTGGGGAACCCAGATTTTCTCGTTTATTAGACACTGCACTACTACTTGCGTGCTGTCTCGGGAGGTAGGTACTGAATTAACCTTATCTATGGGCGGTATAAATGAAGCTCAAGGATTCCTAAGGCATGATGTACCGAATTTCTTGGACAGGATAAGGGGAATATCGCCTTGGGCGTTTCAACTTGATGATTACTGGGCCAATCAAGTGGGAGCTGAGGTAGAAGCGTGCCTCCCAACTAATCTTACCACCACAGAACTTGAGAGGAGTTGTTTCCAAGAATGTTGGAAGAAAGATTACATGTTTCAGCCCGCAAGTCCCGTGCGTATGGTATTGGCGTAGTAGCGTTTATGCTGCTAATCGCTTCGTGTGCTCCAGATCTTACGGACGAGAAAGTTGAGGCAGATTTCAGGGCTTCAATGGCAAGGGAGCATCCTGAGTTGCGAATAAAGCGCGTGATCGACATATATTCCACAGATGGCTGGGAAGGAGGCGCAGAGATGGTCGTCCAGTTTGACAGCGTTTGCGCAGAAAACGCGACCACCTCTCAGTGTCAGGGCGGGCTGAAGGAATATGGCATCGGGTATCACTTTGAGAGCACAAGCGGTGAATGGAAGATCGTCGGGGAGAGCCTGCTGACAAAGTGATTGCCGGCATGCTTGATCCTGGCCCCTTGAGGAGTGAGTGCTGCTCCAGACGAGCCGCGCCCATGAAGCTCAACCCCGATCTAATCGCTGCCGAATGGGTCGCGTATGCGCAGCGCTTGGGCCCCGGAGGGGATCTACACGACGTCCGTGACGCAGACCGCGATGGACCCGATGAGCCTGAGCAGTTGCTGATCACTCTGCTCATTCGGAACCCGGCGGGCGCTCTCGAGGTAGTGGCGGCCATCCTGAAGCTGACGGACGACCCCTGGGTGCTGTCCTATCTCGGCGCGGGGCCGATCGAGGACCTGATCCACGACGATCCCGGGCTGCTGCAGACGATCATGACCTTTCAGCCCGCCGATCGGCTGGCCGTGGCGCTGCGGGACGTCAGCACGACCGGCCTGCCGCGCGAGATCAGGACGGTGTTGGACCGGGTGGCCTGGACGGGGAGGATATGACCGCGGATGCCGCCAAGGGGGCTCATCGTGGAGCCACTGGCTTCGCGGCTCAAGCCCAGCAACGTTCCCCTCGCGACCATGCAACGGACTTACGACGATGCTCTTTGCCAGAATTGGAACTGAACCCGGCGGTGAATGGGCCCAGACGGCCGAGATCGTCTTCGACCGTGAGGGGCTTGAGTATCTCCTGTCTCAGCTCGGCCATATCCAGAGCGGGAAGAAGGACCATATCGACCTCATGACGGCGGCGTGGGGCGGTGAGGACCTGGACGAGTCCGACGAGCCCGAGGCGACCATCCACCGGCTGAAGATCTCGCTCGGCAGGCCGCGGCGATTTGCCGGCGAGTGAGTGTGATCTTCCCACCAAAGGGCGTGCCCCCAGAGGTGCAGGCGGATAGCCGATGACGCGCCCACCCATCTATGTGGACTTCAACCGCCGGGAACAGCTCGCAGATGGAGACTATGCCATCCTGATTGCTGGCGCGGACGATCCGTCTCAAACCCCCGACCTAGCGCAAGCCGACCGCGTCGAAAT
>DASPKB010000364.1:0-3803 GCA_035628315.1 Gemmatimonadales bacterium
TGGTAGCCGAAAGGAGATTCTACCGGATCGGACACCACGCCGGGCTTGAGCGAGAACGCCACCCGCTCGAACTCCGGTACCATGACGCCGCGCCGGAACCAGTTCAGCGAACCGCCCTGTTCCTTGGAGCCGGGATCCTCCGAAAACCTCCGTGCTGCGGTGGCAAAGTCTGCCCCTCTCCGCAGCTCGAGCACGATGGAGTCAGCCTTGGCCCTGGTTCGGAGCTTGGCGTCCGGAGTCGGCGCCGGCGTGACCACGATCTGGCGAAAGGATAAGGTGGCCGGACGGGTTCCCAGGCTTCCCTTCTGCTCTTCGAAAAACTGCTTCATCTCCTTTTCAGTCGGGGCAACCGGCTTGAGCTTGCCCTCGCCCCGCAGCTTTTCGACCAAGCGGTTCTGGAAGGCAGCCCGGCGCTGCTGGTCGGTCAGCCAACGGCGGTACTCCTCGGGAGTTTGGAAACCCGCCTTCTTCAGCTCGGTGGTGTAGTCCACCTCCGAGGTAAAGTTGCTGCGTACCTTCCGCACCTGCTCCTCGACGCCACTCGCTATCTCCTCATCGGTGACCGTGATCGCGGTGTCGCGCTGCGCCTGTTGGAGCAACAGCTCCTCGTCAATGATGGACGAGACGATCTGTTGCCGAACGGCCTTCAGGCCATCCGGGTCTGTAGGGATCTGAGCGCCCTGCGACTGCCGGGAGAAAATTTCCTCATCTACCTGGGAGGCCAGCACGGGGCGATTGCCCACGACGGCAACAACCCGGTCCACTACGAACGTGGTGTCACGAGCGATTGGACGGCCGGCCGGAGCGCCGGCCAGTGAATCGAGCGGCGCCGCGGCCGAATCCTGCGCCACAAAACTGGAATCCTGCGCGCCGAGCTCCGCGGCGGAGAGACTGCCGGCGCCTGCGAGCAATCCCACCATCCAGCGGTTGATGCCGTTGAACAGCGTCATGGGTTCGGCGCCGCCGCGCGAGAGGTGTCCGGCCGGCTCCGGGGCTGAGCGCCCGGCGTGCCCGGTGCCTGCCCTTGCGGCTGCCTCCCGGCGCCGGCGCCGGGGGCCTGCGGCGTCATTCCGGGAACTGGTGCGGGGCCGGGTGCCGGCTGCATCGGTCCGGTCCGCGCCTTGGAGGTGTCGGTCTTGGCCCGTTCCGCCTGGCCCAGCTCCACGGCCCGGTTGAGACCGCCTTCATGGACCCGGTAGCTGGAACGATCCCGCAGGAGCGTGGCCAGCGCCGCCGGCAAGGGACGCAGCCGGATCTGGCCTGCTACCAGACGGTCGAAGTACTGCTCCACTTTCGTCGCCGCCACTTTATTCCGGTCCGCGCTGGCAACCGTGGAGTCCCAGAGCGCCGTCGTGTCCAGTCCCATCTCGGTGCGGAGGGTATCGACCTGCGCCTTGTAGCTGGCAGTCATTGCCGACCATTCGGCAGGCGTGATCCGTATACCGGCTGAGTCGGCCTGCCGGAGCAGCAGGATGTTCTGGCTCAGCACCCGGGCGAACTGGTTGAGCATGGTGTCATTGGCCTGCTGGAGCTGAGCCGCGTACTGCGGGGGCAGTGCCTGAATCCATCGCGTGAACTCGCCAACGGTCAGCTCGCCGTTCTTGAAGGTCACCAGCTTCTTTTTCGAGCGGCGGGCTTCCTCCGGGTCTTCTCCGGCCGCCCGCATTGCGTTCGCGGCGCCCTTCTCCACCTTCAGCTGGTTCGTGATGGCCAGGCTATCCATGTAGATCGAGTCGAGCCGACCGCCGGCAGTCTGTGCCAGGTAGGCCGTAAGCCGGTCGCGGACCATGTCCGCGGGGGGCCGCTTGATGATGTGGTACCCAAACTGGGTCTCCACCACGCCACTGGTAGCACCGGGCGCGAGGGACCAACCGGCGCTGTCGAACGCGGGCACGAACCTGCCCTTGGGGCTCGGCGGCAGAAATCCGCGATCCACCTTGCTGCCGGGGTCTTCGGACACCTGGGAGGCCAGCTTACCGAAGTCCGCTCCACGTTTAATCCGCGCCAGCGTCCCTTCCGCTTTCTTCCGAGCGGTGTTTCGCACCTCGGGTACGGCGTTGGGCGGCACTCGATACAGGATGTGCTGGAGGACGCGCACCTCGTTGCCCCCGTAGACACTATCGGCCGCATTCGGGGGCAGCACCGAGCGGCGCGCCATCAGAGTGTCATGCCAGTGACTGCCCTTCAACTCGGCCAGCTGGGGCCACATCGCCTGCGCGATGCTGGCGGAGTCGAGCGGCAGCTTGCCGTTGGCAACGGCCTGGGCAAAGGGGGAGTAGTCGATCCAGACGTTGGCCAGGAAGTTGGCGGCACCGCGGTCGGGGCGAACTCCTTTGCCGCTGACCATGATCTGCGCCAGTCGGGCAGGTGTCAGCTTCTGGTCGCCCGCTTCCGCCACAACATCGGCGTGCGCGGAGAAAAGGTCACGAAAGCTGGAGCAGGCAGTCAGGCCCGCTGCCAATAGCAGGACAGGAATCCAGACCAATCGACGCATTGCATCTCCGTAATGGGATAGAGGTGACCTCGTTCTTTCACCTCTCACGACGTACTCACTGACCATGTACTTCTCACACTGCTTACCTCTGCCACTTCCCTCTGACCCCTAATTCGACGCGGCGCGTAGCGCGCGGACCAGCGCCGGCACGATGGCTTCCCCACCTAGGCGCTCCAGGCGAAGCGAGAGCGGCAAGGTGCGCCGCACCTCCGCCGCCAATTGGACGTCATCGAGAGCCGACGTGAGTCCTGCGAGCCTCGGTGCGGTGCCCGGGCGAAAGGTGAGCCGCGCTTCCTCTCCTCGAACCAGCACGTTCTGCAGACCCAGGATGGCCCCCATGACCCGCAGCCGCGCCATATCGAGCAGTGTCTCGGCGGGGGCCGGAAGCGGCCCAAAGCGTTCGCGCAGTTCGTCCCGGAGCCCATCAATTTCACCGGATGAGGCAGCGCGCGCCAGTCGCCGATACAGGTCGAGCTTCACGTCGTCGTCCGGCACGTAGCCGTCGGGCAGGTGCGCCGGCCGGTCCAGCACCACTTCCGGCGGTGGCGGCTGCTCCGCGGCTGTGCCCTGTCCCTTGAGCGCCCGCACCGTCTCCTCCAGCCATCGAAGATAGAGATCGAAGCCGACGGCTTGAGCGTGACCCGACTGTTCCGCGCCCAGGAGGTTTCCTGCCCCGCGGATCTCCAGGTCCTTGAGCGCGATGCGGTATCCGGCTCCAAGATCAGTATGATGCTCGAGCACCCGAAGTCGTTCCTCGGCATCGGCGTCGATCGAGTCGGGGACCAGCAGGTAGCAGTACGCCCGTCGGTGGCTCCGGCCTACCCGGCCCCGGAGCTGATAGAGCTGGGCCAGTCCGAAACGGTGGGCATCGTGGACCACCATCGTGTTGGCGTTGGGGACGTCGAGGCCGGACTCCACAATCATGGTAGACACCAGAATGTCGACTTCACCCGCGACGAAGCAGCGCATCACTTCTTCGAGCTTGTCGGCGGGCATCTGCCCATGAGCCACGCCGACCCGCGCCCGGGGGGCCAGTGACCGGACCTTGGCTGCCACGGTGTCGATCGTCTCGATCCGATTATGTACGGTGAAGACCTGGCCTCCGCGATCGATCTCGCGGGCGAATGCCTCTTCCAGGAGCCCGTCGTCCCATGGTTCGACGAAGGTGAGAATCGGCGACCGGTCGCGGGGCGGCGTCTCGATGAGCGTGAGGTCGCGGAGCCCGGCGAGCGAGAGGTGCAAGGTGCGCGGGATCGGCGTGGCCGTGAGCGTGAGCACGTCGACCGAGAGCCGCAGCTCCTTCAGCCGC
>DASPKB010000365.1:0-2396 GCA_035628315.1 Gemmatimonadales bacterium
TCAGCGGAGCTCGGAGTGCCAGAAGCAAGACGGATGCTCGGCAGGATTCGACTTCCCCGAAGTGGGCGGGACTAGCTTCCAGTGCATTGCCTCGAGAACTCCCGTGACGACTCCCATCCTCCCTGATGCACTCCAGCGGAAGCTCGACACGCTTCCGGAGGGACCGGGTGTGTACCTCTGGAAGGACAGGGAGGGGGAGGTCCTGTATGTCGGAAAGGCAAAGCGCCTCCGTAGCAGGGTTCGCAGCTACTTCGCTTCAGATTTCCCCGACAGTCCGCGAAATCGTCTGCTCCAGAGGCTCATAGCCGACGTCGAGACCATCGTGGTCCCGAGTGAGCCCGGGTCGCTGATCCTCGAGAACAACCTCATCAAGGAGTACCGACCGCGATTCAACGTTCGACTGAAGGACGATAAGAGTTATCCCTCCATCGCGGTCACTGTTGGGGAACCCTTTCCCCGGGTGCTGGTGACCCGACGGCGTGACATACCAGGGGCGCGCTACTTCGGTCCCTACACTGATGTGCGCCAGCTCCGCCGCACGCTTGCAATCATCCGCCGGCTGTACACGGTCCGCAGCTGCCACGACAAGCTCCCTGACGAGCGTCGTGAACGGCCCTGTCTCGATTATTACATCGGGCGGTGCCGTGCGCCCTGCGTAGGCTGGCACGACGTCCCCGAGTACCAGCGCATGGTGGAGGACGTGGTCAACTTTCTCGATGGGAAGACTCAGGACGTTCGTGCCCGCGTTCGAGAGGCAATGCTGGAGGCGAGCGACCGTGAAGACTTCGAGCGGGCCAGGGAGCTGCGGGACGCGCTGCGCTGGCTGGACCGCCTGGAAGAGCCGCTCAGCGTGGAAATCATGGGGACGGGAGACGCCGATGTGGTTGGCTACGCCAGGGATGGTGACGATGCAGTTGGTGTTCTAATCCGGGTCCGGGGTGGGCGTGTGGTCGGGCGCGAACACCGCTTTCTCGAGGGTGTCGAGGAAGAGCAGGACAGCGCAGTGCTGAGCGCCTTTCTGGTGCGCTACTACGTGCCGGCGGAAGACCGGGTTCGGCGTCTCGTTATACCATTTCCCCCGGACGAGTGGGACACGCTTCGGGAGCTGCTTCCTGGCACCGATTGGTCGGTACCGCAGCGTGGTACCGCGCAGCGCTGGCTGGCACTCGCCGACCAGAATGCGATGCATCTCCTCGAGAGCCTGCGCATTGAATCGTTCGAGACGGAGGAGCGCGCGGAAGACCCGGTCTATGCACTAGGCCGAGACCTTGGTCTGAGCACGGTGCCCCGCAGCTTCGTATGTGTGGACATTTCTCACAATCAGGGACGGGATACGGTTGGCTCACTGGTCTGGTTCGAGGCTGGGCGCCCGCGGAAGAGCGAATACCGCAAGTTCAAGATTCGAGGCGCCGGCCAGCAGGACGACTACGCCGCCATTCAGGAGGTGATCACTCGATATCTGACCCGGCGGCGTGACGAGCAGCTGCCATACCCGGACTTGATGGTCATCGATGGAGGAAAAGGCCAGCTCAGCGCTGCGGTCGCCACGCTGCAGCAGCTCAATCTGGGGGATCTCCCCGTCATCAGCCTGGCAAAGCGGGAAGAGGAAGTCTTCCTGCCCGGCCAGGCGGAGAGCCTACGGCTCCCCCGGCGCAGCCCGTCACTCCGGCTGTTGCAGCGAGCCCGGGACGAGGCTCATCGGTTCGGTCTGGCGTACAACCGCAAGCGGCGGAGCCAGCGCACCATTACGTCCGAACTCCTCACCATCCCGGGCATCGGGCCGGCCAAACGGCGGCGCCTCCTGGAGCGTTTTGGCAGCCTGGCTGGCGTTCGATCGGCATCGGTCGCCGAGCTGGCGTCGGTGCCGGGCTTCTCGACCCGACAGGCGGAACGCATCCTCGACCACCTGAAGACGACCTATCCCCAGCGGTAGCGGGCAGTAGTTTGCTTCGCCATGAGGCCGCAGGCATATTCTAACTCTATGCCTGATGGACGTTTTGCGATTCTGGATCCAGTCGCCGGCATCAGTGGAGACATGTTGCTGGGAGCCCTCCTATCCGCCGGGGCGTCTCCGGACTGGCTTCGCGCTCTGCCCTCACGCTTGGGCTATCCTGAAGTGCGGATAGACATCCAGATTGTGGACCGCTGCGGCGTGAGCGCGACGAAGGTCAATGTGGTACTACCGGGCGAGGTCCAGGAGCTGCCCTCTCCATCGTATGAACACCACGACCACGGCCCGGGCAATGGGCACCAGCACGTTCATCCTCATCATCACGGAGCCTCTCATAGTGATGCCGACAGGCATGCTCCTCATCGGCACATCGGAGAGCTCATTTCCTTGATCGAGGAGGCGGATCTCTCTCCCTGGGTGCGGGAGCGGGCGGTGCGTGCGTTCC
>DASPKB010000366.1:0-6711 GCA_035628315.1 Gemmatimonadales bacterium
GCATGACGCAGTCCGTGGGCGTCCCGTCGATCTGCCAGCCTCCATCAGGGCGCCTGGCAGGCCGAAGGGGCCGGTGCAGCGTCAGCGAATGAGACGTGCCGCTTTGTTCGCGGTCGGGAGCTACAACGGTAACGGTCCCGACCTCGCGGCAAACGTCCGCCAGCAGCGCGAGCCCGGGGGCCAGGACGCCGTCGTCGTTCGTCACTAAGATGTTCATCGCGGGGCAGCGGGGCGGCGGAGCTGCGGGGCCGAGTACGACAGGACAGCGGAGAATTCCACCGCCGGCTCAGGCATCCGGTGCGTTGCCCTGCTGCCCTCCTGCCCCGGCCGCCTGAGGGGGCATTTTCCCATCCAGAATTCCCATGATCTCCTCGATGCTGCTGCGCAGATCCTGCGCCATTTCCGCCTCGAAGGCCCTTCGAGCCGACGCTCTCAGCTCGCCGGTCCGGCGGTACTGGTCGACCCGCTGTCTAGCACCGTCGATGGTGAACTTCTCAGTGTACAGTAGGTGTTTGACCAGCATGATCAGCTCGACTTCCCTGCCTTTATAGACTCGGTTTCCCGAGCGATTTTTGGCGGGGTTGAGGAAGCGGAACTGACTTTCCCAATAGCGAAGGACGTGGGGCTTGAGGTCGGTGAGGCTACAAACCTCGCCGATCGAGTAGAACTCCTGAACCGGACGGCTGGCGGGTGAGGTTGTCATCTCCACTGCTCCGACTTGGGTTCTCGGGCCATGAGCTCGGCGATCCCTTCGCGAGCCGGCTTTCCGCTGAACAGAACTTCACCGACTTTCTCAATGATGGGAAGTTCCACGCCCATACGCGCGCCCAGCCTGGCGCCCGCCTTGGACGTGTTCGCTCCCTCGGCCACGCTGCGATGAGCGGCGCGGTACTCCGACAAACTCTGCCCCTGCGCCAGGGCTACTCCGAGCGCCCGGTTCCGGCTCAGATCGCCCGTGGTTGTCAAGATCAAATCACCCATACCCGCCAGACCAGCAAAGGTGAGCGGGCTGGCCCCCAGAGCTAGGCCGAGCCGCGTGATCTCCGCCAACCCTCTGGTGATGAGCGCGGCACGCGGGTTGTGGCCCATTCCCAGCCCCTCGAGGATCCCCGCCGCGATCGCAATTACGTTCTTGAGCGCGCCTGCCAGCTCGACCCCAACGACGTCGTCGTGTGAGTACACCCGGAACGTCGGCGTGGCGAATATACGCTGGGCGGCTCTAGCCGTTGCTTCGTCTCGAGCCGCAGCCACAACCAGGGTAGGCTGCCCCTGGCACACCTCCAGGGCAAAGCTCGGGCCCGAGAGCACCGAGAAGCGCACCTCGGGTAAGCATTCCTCGAACACCGCGGACATGAGCGCCAGAGTGTCGGTCTCGATGCCTTTGGTTGCGCTGATGACCAACGTTCCCGGCTTGACACCACCGGCTAGACCACCGACCACCCCTCGCACGGCGTGACTGGGAGCTGCCGAAACGATTACTGCGGCGTCGGCAACTGCCTCGCGTGCATCGGTGTACGCCCGCAGGGCTGGGGCGAGCGAAATGCCGGGTAGAAAGACCGGGTTCTCGTGCCGGTGGTTTATTGCTTCCACCACCTCCGGCTCGTACGCCCAGATCCGAACTGTCTCTCCCTTGGCCGCAAGCAGATTGGCGAGCGTCGTTCCCCAACTGCCGGCGCCAAGCACCGACACCAGGGTCATGTCGGCGGCGCGCTAGCTGCACGCCGGCCGAAACGGCCTTCCGTCCCCCTGAGCAGGCGCTGAATGTTCCTGCGGTGCAAGAGGACCACCCCCAGAGCGATGAGGCCAGCGACCCACAGCAGCTCCGAACTGGGCCGCTCCAGCAGATATACCGCGATCGGGAGCACCACGGCTGCCGCAATGCTGCTGAGGGACACGTACCCCGTGAGCAGCAGCACCAATCCCCAGACTGCCGCGGCAACGCCGAGCGCGGCCGGCGTGAGTCCCAGCATGACCCCCGCTGCCGTTGCTACGCCCTTCCCGCCCTTGAACCGGACGAACACCGAGAAGACGTGCCCGACAATGGCTGCTATTCCGCATGCCAATGCAAATAGTTCGGAAGTAGAGAATCGCGGCGCGAACACCAGTACGGGAACAACCCCCTTGGCGATATCCACCAGGGCAACCGGTATAGCGTACTTCCACCCGAGCACCCGATACAGATTGGTGGCGCCGAGATTGCCGCTTCCATGCTGGCGCAGATCGATGCCCGCAAACGCGCGGCTGACCAGGAAACTGGTCGGGAACGCTCCCACCAGATACGAGACACCCAGCCAGAGGAGCGCGTCGGCGCTCACCGCCGGGAGCCTCGTTGGGTGAATTTGAGCCGGAGAGGTGACCCGGGAAATGGCCATGCCTCCCGAAAGCCATGAACCAGATACCGCTGGTACGATTCGGGCACTTCGTCGGGTCGGTTGCTCACGATGGCGAGCGTCGGAGGGGCAGTGCCGATCTGGGAGGCGTAAAGGAGTTTGACTTCTTCACCCGGCTTCTGCGGCGGCGCGTTTCGTTGTACGAGCTCGGCCAGCACCTTGTTGACCTCTGCAGTCGGAACCCGCAACTCGCGACCCTCCGCTACCTGCACGATCAACTCCAAGATTTTGCGCACCCGCTGCCCAGTGAGTGCCGACACGTACAGAAAGGGGACGTAGCGCAGAAACGGCGCTTTGGCAACCAGCGCTTCCTGGCCTTGTCGTGCCGTGTTGGCGTCCTTCTCCTCGATGAGGTCCCACTTGTTCACCACCACTATCAGGCCGGTGCCTCTATCCCACGCCTGAGTGGCGATTCGAAGATCCTGGTTGTGCATCCCCAGGCTGGCGTCCACCACCAGGATCGTGACCTCGGCCCGTTCGATGGCGCGCTCGGTGCGTAGCGTGGAGTAGAACTCCAGATCATCTTCTACTTTAGCGCGTCGACGTAAACCTGCGGTGTCTATGAAGTTGAGTGTTTTACCTCGAAACCGCAAGACACTGTCGATCGCGTCACGGGTAGTCCCGGCCTCGGGCGCCACGACGTGTCGTTCCTCTCCCAGGAGCCGGTTGACCAGGGAAGACTTCCCCACGTTCGGCCGGCCGACGACCGCGACGTTGATGGCGTCCTCCGCTTCACCCGGATCGTACGGCGGGAGCCGCTCGACCAGGGCATCCAGAAGATCGCCACTACCCTTCCCCACGGCCGCACTCACCCCAACGGGGTCTCCGAACCCGAGCGCATAGAAGGCATACTGCTCGGTGCTCTGCTCCAAATTGTCCAGCTTGTTGACTGCGAGCAGAACCGGCCGGTCAGCTTTGCGCAGGCGCTCCGCGATGGCCTGATCTACCGGGCTCAGTCCTTCGCGCCCGTCAACCAGAAACAGGACGACATCCGCCTCTGCCAGGGCGAACTCGACCTGCCTTCGAATGGCCCGATCCATCGAATCCTCTGAGTCGGGCACGAGCCCGCCGGTGTCCACCAACCAGAACCGCCGGCCCTGCCACTCGGCATCGCCGAAGTGACGATCCCGGGTGGTGCCAGGCCGCTCGGATACGATGGCCGGCCGGCCACCGAGGATGCGGTTGAACAGCGTGGACTTTCCGACGTTCGGACGGCCGACAATGGCCACAGTGGGCTTGCTCACGCAGCCACCCCGTCGAGCAGGGCATCGCTGAAATCACGGGAGAGGCGAAGCTCACAGCCGGCTCCAGCCTGCAGCAGCTCGAAACTCATGCTGTCGATGAATAGGCCATCATCATTGATCGCTTCCCCCGGGAGCAACACAAGGTCCAGGTGCTGCCGCTCGCGCAGCGCTGCCTGAATGGCGGCTCCGGGAAGCAGACCGGCAGTGGTGACTCTGGGCCCAAACAGGGTGTTCACCACTGGTATGAGCTCGAGGTTCGCACGGGTCCGCTGGGCAAGCGGCATCAGAACCATCGGCATGAGCTGCGCCATAGCGGTGCCGGTTACGACTCCAATGCGCTTGCCTTCCCACTTGGTTGTTGTGGCGCCGCCCCGCTCGATCCGTTGCTGCAGCCAGCGCACCGCACCGACGCCGTTTTCCACCTGGTCAAAGCCGTCGTATATCGCGGCATCGGGAAGATCGAGCCCGGCCCGGAGATAGAGCTCGTCGGCGCCGAACGCCCAGGAGATGCCGCGTTCCTCTCGAGCGAGCCTGGCTCGCCGCTCGACCAGTGCAATTGCTGCCCGGCACTCTTCCGCAGTGGGCTCACGCACGAGATGATGCTTCGAATACTCGGTAAGCCCCACGGGAACGACCGAGCACCCGAGAATTGCGGGCCCGAATTGATATAGGTCGCCGAGAGTCTGCTCCAGCACCGGCCCGTCATTCACGCCGGGAGACAGGACGATCTGGGTATGGAACTCGATTCCGTGCGCCGCAAAGTGACGAAGCTGCGGTAGGATTTCGGGAGCGTTGGGGTTCCGGAGCAGGTAACGTCGGACCGTCGGGTCGGTGGCGTGGACTGATACATACAGCGGTGACAGCCGATATTCGACGATCCTCTGAACATCGTGAGGCTTGAGGTTCGTGAGCGTCGCGAAGTTGCCGTACCGGAAGGAGAGCCGGTAGTCGTCGTCACGGATGTACAGAACGTCGCGCAAGCCATCCGGGAGGCCATCCACGAAACAGAAGTCGCACCGGTTGGCGCACCGGCGTATGCGAGCGGGCTCGAGGCTCACCCCCATAGGCTCGCCCAGGGGCCGCTCGATGTCGAACTCGATCTCCTCCCCGTCGGGCTGGCGCACGTGAAGAAGGAATTCCTCGTCAGCGGTGAGGAACTCCCAGTCCAGGAAATCGTCGAGTGGCCGTCCGTTAACGGACAGCAGCTCGGTACCTGGCTGAAGGCCGAGCTCGGCTGCAATCGTATCGGGATGTACCGCGGTGACTCGAATCATCCTGCACCATCGTACGCCGCTGAAAGGGCCTGAGAAAGCCCGGAAAGATCTACGGCTCGCCTGCTTTATTCAACTTGCCCGCGGTGCCCAGCGGAGCAGCTGGGCGCCCTTCGGTTGTGCTCCTTAACCCGGCCGATTCATACTTCCATCTGGTTCCATCAGAAACCTCGAGTACTGCGCGATGGAGGAGGCCGATGAAGATCAGGCTCAAGCGACTGGAAGATCAGGTTCTGGTCATCACCGGGGCTACCAGTGGTATCGGCCTCGCCACGGCTCGACGAGCCGCTCAGCGCGGAGCACGCGTCGTGCTGTGCTCCCGGAACGAACCGGAGCTGCGCGAGACGGTTGCCCAGATCGAGGAGTTCGGTGGGACAGCCCAGGCGGTCGTCGCCGACGTGGCGAGGCTGCAAGATGTGGAGCGGCTGGCCCGGACCGCGGTCGAGGCGTTCGGAACTTTCGACACCTGGGTCAACAATGCGGGAGTGTCGTTCTACGGCCGGCTTACGGAAGTGGCTCTGGAAGACATGCGCCAGCTGTTCGAGGTGAACTTCTGGGGCATGGTGCACGGCGCCAGGGTGGCTGTTCCCGTGCTCCGCCGCCACGGAGGTGCTCTCATCAATATCGGCAGTGTCGTCTCCGACCGGGCCATACCGCTACAGGGCACCTACTCCGCCTCCAAGCATGCGGTGAAGGGCTTCACCGATGCCCTCAGAATGGAGCTGGAAGAGGAAGGCGCTCCGGTCTCAGTCACTCTGATCAAGCCTTCCAGCATCGATACGCCCTACTTCAAGCACGCTAAGAATTACATGGCGGTTCAGCCCCGGCCGCCGGCCCCGGTGTACGCGCCTGAAGTGGTAGCGAATGCGATCTTGCGGGCCGCCGAGCACCCGATGCGAGACATAACCATCGGTGGTGGAGGTCGCTTCCTCAGCGCAATGGGCACCGCACTGCCGCGTCTCACCGACTTCTACATGGAGCGCGCAATGTTCAGCTCGCAGCGGTCTGATGTACCGGCCGAGGAGCAGCGTGGAAATCTCTATGGGCCTTCAGGCGAGGAGAATCTGGAGCGAGGCGGATACGAGGGGCATGTCATGCAATCCAGCGTCTATACGCAGGCAGCGCTCTCCCCCGGGCGCATGCTGCTGGCGGCCGGAGTAGGCCTTGCCGTCTTTGCCGGAATCCGCTCCCTCACGAATTCCGGCAAAGACTCAGCTTACTGAACCCGAACGATATGACCAGGCGAGGGTACGCCATTGCGGTTCAGTAGGAACAGCATGTAGTACCCTGGTGGAGCAAGGTTCGGCGATGCCGGGGCCGTGACGTTAACCGTTTCTCCGCTCACCGAGAATGTCAGCGTGTTGGCGCGGGCACCCATATCGAAGGCGTGCGTGACCGACCCCAGGCGGATCCAGCGAGCTTCGGTTATCTGGCCCGCGTTGGGCGTCGAAACCCCGAATACCTGACCGTAGCCGACCTGCGTGGGCGCAGAGGTGATGGAAGGCCGCGCCCCCTTGAACAGGTACGGCGGCGAGAAGATCTCGTGATTCCGCTCCGGCGGTACCGGCACGATACCCCCACCGGGCTGCGCCGCGTCCGCGTCGCCGCTGGCTCCGTGGAGCACGGTGCCGTCGGGGAGAAGCAGCGACACCGAGTGGTAAACCCGCATCTTCTGATTGGCCGCCAGCGTCGTCCATTGATTGGTCTTCGGATTCCAGACCTCTGCCTCTCTGACTGCGAGTGACGGGTCGATATTGACGAAACCCGCTCCTCTGGTCCCGCCGGTGATCAGGACTTGGCCATCCG
>DASPKB010000367.1:0-12787 GCA_035628315.1 Gemmatimonadales bacterium
GGGCGGCGGCCGAAGGTGTCGGGGAGGTCTCCGCCTGGTGCGGACCGCACCCCGCTATGGGGAGAATGGCGAGCAGGAAAACGAGACTGGCGCATGCAAGATGCCCGCTATACGCTCTTCTCGGCATCGACAAACTCCGTAAGTCGTGAAATCAGCGGACCCTATGACGCAGGTACCCTCCCGGAGCAATGGACGTGCCGCCCCTCCCGGATACACACTTCGCGCCATCTGGCGGCCTTGGTACCGCGGCGCTACGCTTGGGCGGCCCCGAGTTCCTGGTTACCCCGCAAAGGAGGCAGGTATGGCGTCCGATGCCCAGCCACACAGCGCCGACCGGAGTGGCACCGCACCGTACAAGCGGCAGCAGCCGGAAACACTGCGGCTCCGCTCGATCGCTCCGACGTTCACCGTCAGCGATGTGCAGCGCAGCCTCGCCTGGTATCGCGATGGATTGGGCTTCTTCGTAGCAGAGCGCTGGGAAGATGAGGGCCGATTGGAAGGAGTGATGCTCAAGGCAGGCGCCTGCCACCTCGGCCTCTCACAGGACGACTTCAGCAGAGGACGAGATCGCCAGAAAGGCGTAGGCTTCAGGATCTGGTGCGAGACCTTCCAGGATATCGACGCGCTGGCGGCCCGGCTCCGCGCCTTCGGGGGCACGATCGTCGAAGAGCCGGGGAACCGCTGGGACAGCTACAGCTTCACCGCCGAGGACCCTGACGGCTTCAAGATCACGTTTGCGCGTGCGAAAGGATGAGTGCGAACGGCGGGAGTTGAACCCGCACCCCTTTCGGGACAGGATCCTAAGTCCTGCGCGTCTGCCAGTTCCGCCACGTTCGCGTGTTTCCAATAATAACAGTTGTTACCGCTCAGCGGCTCCGGTCTCCTCCGGTGCGCCTGCCGCTCTCTCACATTCAAGTGAGATCAATCACCACATCATGTTCATACATGGCCTACGTTGTCGGGTCGCGCGCAAGCCTGGCGCACAAGACTTTCTTCGAGGTGGGGCACGCCCGTTCGATGCCGCACCATAGTTTTCGCAGTCGCAGAACCCAAGGAGCTATATGATGAGCATGCGGAACAACGAGAGCACCACGACTGGTGGCACGGTGGTCGGCCTCTTCCATAACCAGGCGGACGCGGAGAGGGCCATTCAACGTCTCAAGAACGAGGGCTTCACCGAGAACCAGATCGGCGTGGCCATTAAGGATCGCCAGCAGCAGCAGGAGCTGATCGAGGATACCGGCACCCAGGCTGCAGAAGGTGCGGCGACGGGCGCGGTTGGTGGTGGTGTGCTGGGGGGTGTAATCGGTCTCCTTGCCGGAGTCGGCGCATTGGCCATTCCCGGCGTTGGTCCCATCATTGCCGGCGGCGCCTTGGCTTCCACCCTGGCCGGAGCAGGCATCGGGGCCGCTGCCGGCGGGCTTCTCGGGGCGCTGGTTGGCATGGGTGTACCCGAAGAAGACGCCCAACACTTTGACGAAGGCTTTCGGGCCGGCGGCACGCTGGTCACGGTAAATGCAGGGAGCCGGGCCGAAGAAGCCCAGGCCTGCCTCTATGAAAGTGGGGCAGACCTCGGATCCATGGGGCGAGGCCTGGGCACGGGCATGGACACGACGGCGGTTTCGGCGCAGTCTCAGGACCGGACCTCAGGAGAAGGCCCTGAGAGCATTCAGCTCCGCGAGGAGGAGCTGCGGGCCGAGAAGGAGCGGGTACAGGCTGGTGAAGTGCGGCTCCGCAAGGAAGTCATCGAGGAGCAGCGGACCATCGAGGTCCCCGTGACCCGGGAAGAGGTGGTAATCGAGCGCCGGCCCGCTGCCCAGGGGCGGGAAGTCTCCGGCAGCATCGATGAGAACGAAGAGATCCGGATTCCATTGATGGAAGAGGAAGTACGGGTGGAGAAGACCCCCGTGGTGCGCGAAGAGGTCAGCCTCAGGAAGCGTGAGGTGCAGGGCATGGAGCAGGTGTCCGACACGGTCCGTCGGGAGGAAGCCAGGATCGAGCAGACGGGTGGAGCCAGGGTCGAGGGTGAGAGCGAGTCCTGGCGCGGCAATGAGCGCCGGTACCGCCACGACTCCAGCTACAGCGGTCCTGAGCGGCGGCTTTCCCGAGTCTAGGCCGTACGGTCACGCACAGCAAAGCCGGAGGGGACACCGACCTCTCCGGCTCTTGCTTGCGACCTCGGTCAAACTCGAGGCATCTTTCGGTTGTGTCCAGCGCTCGCAATTCTCGCTCAGGCAAGTCCCTGAACCCCCTACTGATGCGCTATGGCTTGGCCGCCCTGTTGGTCGGGGTTGCGGTCCTGCTGATGCTCGGACTGAGGAATCTGGGCGTCACGGAGGATGCCCGGCTGGCACTACTGCTGGGCATAGCTGCCAGCGCCTTGTATCTGGGTCTTGGCCCCGCGGTTCTCTCCCTGGCCCTCACCAGCCTGGTATCCCAGGACCCGGCAGTCCTGCTGACTGGTGCTGTGTTAGCTGGGCTATGCGCGGGAGTTCGTGGCCGAACGATGGCTCGTAAAACACAAGCGCGGCCGGAAACTTCAGAGGAAGCAGTACCGGAAGACACTGCCGGCCCGGATCACGACCGGCCCCGGATCTCGATCGGGAAGCCTGCCTTCGCCGGTGCCGGAGCTCCGCTCGAGCTCACCACCGAGGCAACCTGGCGCTTCCATCACGAGAAGCCGCTCGATATCACCTTGCCGGAAGACGAGCAGATCGAGCACCTCTACATGCACTCCGTGCTGGCCGAGTGTAACGACGCATTTGCTCGAATGTACGGATTCCGCTCTGCTGCTGATGTCGTAGGTACCCGCCTCGTCGTCTTTCTCCCTCCATCAAATCCAGAAAACGTTGCCTACCTGCGGCGATACATCCGAAGCGGATACCGGCTGGAGGACGCCGAGTCTCACGAGATCGATCGCTATGGGCATGCCAAGTACTTCGTCAATAATCTGGTAGGGATTTTCGAGCGGGGTCAGGTCGTAGGATCCTGGGGAACTCAGCGGGATGTGACCGAGCAACGGCGGCAGGCAGGTCAGGAATACGACTCGCGGCTCCACTCCACAAAAAGCTCTTCGCAGTAGCTGTTGTTACTCGAGTTCAGCGTTTTCACTCTCCTTCCATCCGGCAGCACCGCAAACGCGCAAAACTGAGCCACCGTAGGCTTCCGGTTCGGACCGGTACAGTCGGGAACCGCGGTACGGTTTACCGCAATCCAGACTGATCGGTCGGGATGAGCCCGCTGCCACTGTAGGCATTTGCCGTCGATGTCCGGATCCACCTGGATTCCGCTCGGTTTGATGACAATCTGGTTGATGGCTGCCGGGTCGGTTGCAGCCACGGCGGTAGCGGCTGGACGAATGTATTGCCAGGGGGTGCAGCTCTCCTCGGACGGTACCTCGGAGTGGTCCGCCGTCGCGCAGGAAACACCGGTGAGGGTCTGGCCCGGGGCCGGCGCGGGGATGTATAACGTGTCGGCCAGCTGGTTGGATGATTGCACTGCGATGAAAGTTCGTTGCTGCTGTTCCGGCACGACCTTGATCCGGATCGAGTCAGGGCGGCCGGCGGGCTCGGCCAGCGTGAGGTCCCAGGAAACCACGACTTGCAGGGACTCCGCCACCTCAGAAAGCGCCGATCGTACTTCCGTGGCATGGGCCCGCTCCGGGAGTGGCATCTGATGAGGACGGTCTCGCAGGAATCCTTCCACCATTAGCGCCAGGATCAGAACGGCCAGGCCCAAATAGATCACCGCATTTCGAAGATTGAGCGGTGGCGGAGTCGGCTGGACGGTCCCGCCGCTGCGCCGCCGCCGGACGCTTCGAACGTGGACTTCAGGTTCCATCGTCAATCCGTGCTGCGCCCGTGGTCATTGCAGAATCTGCTCGCCCTGCTCAAACACGATGTCTACTGGTATGCCCTTCGACCCCAGCCTTTTCAGGTCCTCCTGCAGGGTTGGGCCAAGCTTCCCCCGCTCACTCATGAATCGGGTGACCCCGGAGTAATCACCGTCTCCCTGGAACCGGAGGATCTGGCCGGCGAGTGCGTCCACCGCTTTGCGCATTTTCGCGAAGTCCACCCGGTAGCGCCCGTTGGTGGAGTCCCGCGCAAACGCCCCCTGTTCCTGGAAGAATGAAAATTGGGCCGCGTTGGCTCGACCGTGCGCGCTGGAAGCGCCGAACCGCACCGAGCGAAAGATGCTGGCCAGGAAGGTGACATAGTTGTCCTCGAGGCTCTGTCCCTTCAGCTCACCTGACTGATGGAGCTTCGTGATCATGTACAGGCCCAGGACATCGGCCTTTCCTTCTTCCAGCGCACCATGCTGCTCCTTTAGCGCTTCTCGAACCGTTCCCCTTCCGTTGATTGTGTTCTTGATCCCCAGCCCGTGCGCCACCTCGTGAAACATGACGTTTGAAAAGAAGGCATCGAAGTTGATGTGGCGTCGCTGGTCGCGGGAGATCAGCTCGTCGGCAATCGGCACCAGGATCTTATCAAACTTCGCCCGCATCGAGTTCTTGAGCTGGAGCCGGCGCGTGCCTTTCTGGAGCTGAACCTTCTCGTCGTTCGGCAGATTGATTGCGATTGTCTTTGAGCCGGCGTTGGCGTCTCCGGCGTAGTACACGGCATCGTACGCATTGAGATCGGAGTCGCTGCCAGGCTTTTCCCGTTTGTAGGCAGCCGGTACCGGCAGCTCCTGCTGAAGCTTGGGCAAGAGGGCGGCATACCGAGCCAGCCGGGTGCTCCATTCCTTGTCCTTGATCAGGACAAAGGCCTCGTGTGCGGTCTTGTACCCGAACAGCCGGTCCTCGTAGTTCTCTATCGGGCCAATCACCACCTCGATGGTGTTGTTCTTCATGTCGAGCCAGGCAAGATCGCTGGCCTGGTACTCATCGGTCTCCAGCGCGCGGGCTCGCAGCTCGAGATACCGCCGGAGGCCGGGATCATCGGCCAGCCGCGCCGCTTCTTTCAGGCGGGAAATCGCGGGAGCCAGATCGCTGGCGTACACCTCGCGGTAGGGGCGGGCGACGAGGCCGCCGTCGCCATTGCGGCGCACTACGGTGTACTGGCTGCGCAGCGCCCGCCCGGCAGCGGGGGACTTCCGCGCAGCCGCTTCGAACTCCTCCTTGGTCATGTCACTGGGGTAGAAACCGGCGCCCGGGGGCTTGGCGCCAACGGTCTCCAGGAACGGAGCGTTGTCGGCCAGTCGATCCCATGGGCCGTAGTTGATCTCCGCGTAGCGGCGGGTGGCCTGGTCACGGATGCTCTCGATAAGAGAGTCGCGGTTGCCATAGGCCTGCTGCCAGAAGATGGCATCCATCGACCGGGAGGCCTCGATCAGGAGAGGGAGCATACGCCGCTCGTTCCCGGTCAATCGGGAGAGGTCGGCTGTCAACCGAACCTTCGTGTACTGGGCGAGCTTCTGATCGATGGGAGACTGCTGACCTGGCGAGCTCATATAGATCTTGTCGGCTTCCCGCTCGCATCCGCCCAGCAGGAGCGTCAGTGCGAAAAGAGAAAGAATCCGGCTGCTCATCGAGCCTCCGCTTTCGCCTACCGGCCTTCCAGATCCCGGTCACCCGGAATGTGGCGCTCCTTCCGCCCGGTGCCCGGGTGAGACTTGGCTTCGTGGTAACGCTCTCCCTTGAGTCGCACGAACGTGACGAACTTCTCGTACTCCTCCTCCGATAACGCATTCGCGATTGCCGGAATCAGCCCCTTCACCAGCGTTATCCGTTCCTCGAGCGCGAGGGTATTGGCCTGATCCACCAGGGCCCTGATGGCAGGGTGGTCCATCCAGTCGGTTGCTTCGCTGGTCGTCATAGCGCGGCCTGCTCCAGATGAGGAAAGTACTGCTCGCTCAAACAGGGACTACGCCTGCAGGAGAGCTGATATCGAGGGCGCGGTCGAGGTCGGCTGCCAGGCTGGCGATGTCATTCCAGACTCCTCGTGCCCCGGCCTCCAGCAGCTCGGCTTCGGTCGCGGGCCCCGTGAGCACGCCGAGGAAGGCGACTCCCGCAGCCTTGCAGGCCTGGCCATCGTACACAGTGTCTCCCACCATGACGCAGTCGGCTGCCGGGAGGCCCAGCTGTTCGACCGCAGCCTCCACGAGGTCGGGGGAGGGTTTGCTGGATTCATCTTCGGTCCGGGTGACGATCACATCGGCCAGGCCCTGGAGCTCGAATTTCGCGCTTTCCAGGGTAGCGGTGAGATGCTTTTCGTTACTGGAGGTGGCGATCGCGGTCCGAATGCCCCGTTTCCGGCACTCGGAAAAAATCTCCTCCGCACCGGAAAACACCCGGAACCGCTGCTGTTTGGCGACTGCCAGAAACTCGTGATTCTGGATCTCACGAAGGGTGTCGCCCACCTGCTCTTCGGCTTCCCGGCCGAGCACCGAGGGCACCAGCTTGTCTCCGCCTTTTCCGATCTCGGGAATAATTCGCTCCCGAGGCACATCGAAGCCGAGCCGATCGAAGGCCCGGTGCCAGGCCTCTACATGGGCGGGGTTGGTGTCGATCAGGGTTCCATCGACATCCAGGATCATTGCTTGAATGGCCATCTTACAGAACTCTCAGAATAGGTAAAAGCTTCGAGGGATCTACTTCGCGGTCTTGATCCGTGGAATAGACCCCTCGAGGCATTGTTCTTGTCCCCTCCCGTCCCCGCTTTCCAACTACTCCAACTTGATCCGCTCCACCCGCCGGTTCTGGGCCCGTGGGTTGTAGATGCCCAGGGTGACGATGCTGCCGGGCTTTTCAGCTTTGAGCGCGTTGCGAAGATCAGCCTCAGTCCGAACGGGCTTCCCTTCCACTGAGAGAATGATATCGGGCCCGTTCCGCTGAGGATCGTCATACAGGGTTTCCCATGCCGGGCCGCCGGGGGTTACGTCGGTAACGACGAGGCCGCGCATGTTAGCGGGTAACTGAAGCTGTTGGGCCACATCGGCGGTAACCGGCTCAACGCTGATCCCCAGCCGGTTCATGGTAGCGCCGCCGTTGTTCGCTGCATCATCCTCGTCGTCGTCATTGGACGCGGCCAGCTGGGGCTGCTCATTCAGCGCCTGGAGCTTGACGCTGACCGTCTTGCGAACCCCACCCTTTCGTGCCACTTCGACCTTGACGACGTCTCCAGGCTTCCGGAAACCGATTACCTGCTGGAGCTGCCCCACCCGCTCGACCGGCTTTCCTTCTACGGCAATGATGACGTCGCCCGGCTGAATTCCCGCGGCTTTGGCCGGTGAATCCTCGCTCGGAATGTCCTTCACCACCACACCGCGGATCTCCGGCAGGCCTACGTAAGCGGCATCGTTCAGGGTGACGTTGTCGATAGAGACCCCGAGAGCAGCCCGGTGAACCGCGCCGGTCTCGATCAGCTGGTTCATGACCGTGCGGGCCAGATTGATGGGGATGGCAAAACCGTAACCCGAGTAGAAGCCGGTCTCGCTGGCGATGGCGGAGTTGATGCCGATGACCTCGCCTCGAACGCTTACCAGGGGTCCTCCCGAATTTCCCGGGTTGATTGCTGCATCCGTCTGAATGAAATCCTGGATGCTTCCCTGACCGCGACCCGGCAGCCCGGCGAGGGCCCGGCCCTTCGCGCTCACAATTCCGGAGGTGACGGTGAAGGTGAGGCCCTCTCCAAGCGGATTGCCGATGGCCAGAACCCACTCGCCCACCCGCGCGTCATCGCTGTTGCCCAACGCCACCGGTTGGAGTCCCCTGGCCTCGATCTTCAGCACTGCCACATCGGTATTGGGATCCGACCCGATGACCTTGGCCTTGAACTCCCGCCGGTCGAGCAGCCGCACAGTGACCTGCTCGGCGCCTTCAACGACGTGATTGTTGGTCAGGATGTAGCCGTCAGCCGAGACCACGAAGCCCGAGCCGCTCCCTTGCTCGATGTCCGGCTGCTGCCGGAACCGGGGAAAGAAACGCTCCATTCCCGGAGGGACCCGCTGGCGAGTGGTTTGTTCGGTCCGCTGAGACCGGATGTAGACAACCGTGGGTTTGACATGGTCGGAGACCGCCGCGAAGGCTTCGCTCAGCTCCTGGAGCGGCCGGGCCGCCGGGATGCTGGGGGCGGGAACCTGGGCTATGGCGGCGGCCTGACGACCCTGCTCCTGGGCTGAAGACCGGTTGGGCAGGTCGAGCAAGCCCGCGAAGAGCAACCCGAGCGCAAAGGCCAGGGCGACCAAACCGCCGAACTTGAGCCAGTTAAGTGAGCGAGAGGACATCGAAGCGGTCCTTCGGTAAAGCGTTGAGGTGATGATGCTGCCTCCGGGCAATTTAACAGTACCGGAAGGCTGGGAAGTGAGTTTCGGCCGAATCAGCGGGTAAAACCGGGAAGCAGGTAAGCGGGCAGGCTGTAAAGCGAGTAAGCCAGTAGGCGAGTAAGCGAGGTAAGCAGCTTTCTCCTCCCCCGCTTACCAGCTTACCTGCCTACCAGCTTACCCGCTTATCAGCCTACTTCTTCTCGTCCACGATCTCGTAGTCGGCTTCGACCACGTCGTCCTGAGCGGCACCGGGTTCCTGGCTGCCGCCGGGCTGTTGCCCGGGCTGGTCTGTGCCACCGGCTGAGGCGCCTGCACCAGCTGCCTGATACAGCGAGGCTCCGGCCGCGGAATAGGCCTGGTTCAGCTCGTCGCTGGCCCGGCGGATCGCCTCGATCTCGCCGGTGCGGAGGGCCTGCCTGCCACCCTCCAGTGCGGCTTCCAGGCGGGTCTTGGCCTCGGCCGGCAAGCGGTCCGCCCATTCCTTGCTGTCCTTCTCGACCCGGTACACCATGGAATCGAGCTGATTCCGAGCCTCGATCTGCTCCCGGCGCGCCTGGTCTTCCTGGGCGTGCTGCTCCGCGGCCTTGACCATCCGGTCGATCTCGGTATCGCTGAGACCGCTCGAAGCCTCGATCCGGATCTTCTGCTCCTTGCCGGTGGTCTTATCCTTGGCCGACACATGGAGGATGCCGTTCGCGTCGATATCGAACGTCACCTCCACCTGGGGCATCCCGCGGGGGGCCGGGGGAATACCCGTCAGCTGGAACTTCCCGATGGTCCGATTGTCCATGGCCATCTGCCGCTCACCCTGCAGCACGTGGATCTCGACCGTAGTCTGATTGTCCTCCGCGGTGGAGAACGTCTCCGACTTCTTGGTCGGGATGGTGGTATTCCGCGGGATCAGGACGGTGGTCACCCCACCCAGGGTCTCGATACCCAGTGAAAGCGGGGTCACGTCGAGCAGCAGAACGTCCTTGACCTCGCCGCCCAGCACGCCACCCTGAATGGCCGCGCCGATTGCGACGACTTCATCCGGGTTGACCGACTTGTTGGGCTCCTTCCCGAAGTAGTCCTTGACGATCTGCTGAATCTTCGGGATCCGGGTTGAGCCGCCGACCAGGATGACCTCGTCGATGCGCTTGGGATCCAGGCTGGCGTCCTTGAGCGCCTGCTGCATCGGCGGGATGGTCCGCTGAATGAGGTCATCCACCAGCTGCTCGAACTTCGCCCGGGTCAGGGCCATGTTCAGGTGCTTCGGCCCCGACTGGTCTGCCGTGATGAAGGGCAGGTTGATGTCGGTCTGGTTGACGGTGGAGAGCTCCATCTTGGCCTTCTCCGCCGCTTCCTTCAGCCGCTGCAACGCCATCGGGTCCTTGGAGAGGTCGATGCCCTGGTCGCGCTTGAACTCCGATACCAGCCACTCGATGAGCCGCTGGTCGAAGTCATCACCGCCCAGGTGCGTGTCGCCGTTGGTGCTCTTGACCTCGAAGACCCCTTCGGCCAGCTCCAGAACGGAGATGTCATAAGTGCCGCCGCCGAGGTCGTAGACCGCGACCTTCTCTTCCTTCTTCTTATCGAGGCCGTAAGCCAGAGCCGAGGCCGTTGGCTCGTTGATGATCCGGACCACATCCAGGCCGGCAATCTTTCCGGCGTCCTTGGTGGCCTGCCGCTGAGCGTCGTTGAAGTAGGCCGGCACGGTAATGACCGCCTTCTCGACCGTGTGGCCGAGGTAGTCCTCCGCCGTCTGCTTCATCTTCTGCAGGATCATCGCCGAGATCTCGGGCGGGGTGTAACGCTTACCCTGGATCTCCACCGCGGCCAGCCCGTTGGGGCCTTCAACCACTTTATATGGCAGCCGCTTGGCCTCTTCCTGAACCTCGCTGAACCGGCGGCCCATCAGCCGCTTAATCGAGAAGATGGTCTGCTTCGGGTTGGTCACGGCCTGCCGCTTGGCTACCTGGCCAACCAGCCGCTCCCCATCCTTGGTGAATGCTACGACTGAAGGGGTGGTCCGACCGCCCTCCGCGTTGGGAATGACGACCGGGTCTCCACCCTCCATAACCGCCACGACCGAGTTGGTCGTGCCCAAATCGATGCCAATGATTTTAGAAGCCATGTCGACTCCGATTTCCTCCTGTTGCCGCAGGGGCAGAAACCCGCCGCCTGCGTGGTTTGCTAACCCCCCTGAGCAAGTGCTGTACCCGGCAAACCTGCCGTTTTGGCGCAAATGGGCAGTCTTGCCGGGTGACTTGGCTCACGACGCCGTCAACTGGCGGCCAATAAGCTAGAACCGACCTCGGTAAACGAGGGACGGCCGGCTCACTCAGGACACCGAACGAAGGAGGTAGCCCCATGCTGTGGACGATCTTTGTGATACTCCTGGTGCTGTGGCTGCTGGGGGTCGTCACATCCTACACGCTCGGCGGGTTCATTCACGTCCTGCTCGTAATTGCCGTGATCATGGCGGTCATGCAGCTGATCCAGGGAAGGCGGGCCTTGTAGCTTCAGGGAGGCTATGCGCTGTGCGCTCAGCGCTGCTCCACGAACCTCCTCCGGAGCTCGTCACAGCGCGTAGCGCATAGCCCATAGCCCCAGGTTTTCCCATGCCTCGCAACAGCGCTTCAAAAAAAGAACAAGTTCGCTACGCAGTAGTCGGCTTGGGGCACATCGCCCAGGTAGCCGTGCTGCCGGCGTTTGCCCATGCCGAGAACTCGGTAGTGACGGCGCTGGTGTCCAACGATCCCGAAAAACTGGAGAAGCTGGGACGCAAGTATAAGGTCAAGGCGCAGTACTCCTACGACCAGTACGAAGAGTGTCTCGGGAGCGGAAATGTGGACGCGGTCTACATTGCCCTCCCGAATCATCTGCACCGGGAGTACAGCGAACGCGCGGCCCGGGCAGGGGTGCACGTGCTCTGCGAGAAGCCCATGGCGGTTACCGAGGAGGATTGTCTCGCCATGATCAGGGCAGCCGAATCCAGCGGGGTGAAGCTGATGGTGGCGTATCGGCTGCACTTCGAGGAGGCCAACCTAAAGGTCATCGACCTGGTGCAGAGTGGTAAGCTGGGCGAGCCCCGGCTGTTCGACTCGGTCTTTACCATGACCGTGAAGGAGGGTGACATCCGGCTCAATCCGCGTGAGCTGGGTGGAGGCACCCTATACGACATCGGCATCTACTGCATCAATGCCGTCCGGAACATTTACGGGGCTGAGCCGATGGAGGTGGTCGCCTTCAGCGCGAACTGCGGCGATCATCGCTTCGAACAGTGCGAGGAGACCACCAGCGCGATCCTGCGATTCCCCGGGCGAGAACGGCTGGCAAGTTTCACCTGCAGCTTTGGGGCGGCGGACGTCTCGAGCTACCGCGTGGTGGGCTCCAAAGGCGATCTGGTCATGGACCCCGCTTACGAATACGCGGGTGAGCTGAAGCAGCGGGTGACGATCGAGGGCAAGACCCGCGAGCGAACCTATTCGAAGCGGGATCAGTTCGCCCCAGAGCTGATCAGCTTCTCCGACTGCATCCTGACGGGAGCCGAACCCGAGCCCAACGGCTGGGAAGGCCTCGCGGACGTCCGCGTGATCCGTGCCCTGTACCGCTCCGCCGATACGGGTCAGCCCGTCAGTTTGGAGCCATTCAGCCGGCATAGCCGCCCATCACTGGAGCAGGAGATCGAGCGCCCGGCGGTAAGCAAACCGGAATTGGTCAACACCGAGGCACCATCCGAGTAGCTCTCCCGGCTCAGCTATATTGAGCCATGTTCCCCTATCGCGACGACAATCCCACACTAGCCACCCCGATAGCTACCCTGCTCCTGATCGGGGCCAACATCATGTTATGGGTTGTGGTGCAGGGGATGGGCGCCGAGCCAAGCCTTTCCCGATCGGTCTGCGAGCTGGGATTGATCCCGGGAGAGTTCCTGGGATACCTCCCCGAGGGATATTCAATCCCCCTGAGTCGTACTGCATCCTGCGTAATGACCAGCGAGAACAGCTGGTTCACTCCGCTTTCCTCCATGTTCCTCCATGGGGGATGGTTCCATCTCATCGGCAACATGTGGTTTCTCTGGGTCTTCGGGAACAACGTCGAGGACTCCATGGGTCACTTCCGATATTTCTTCTTTTATATCATCTGCGGTCTTGGCGCTGCGGCGGCCCAGACGCTGGTGAACCCGGCGAGCGCCATTCCGATGGTTGGTGCGTCCGGGGCCATCAGCGGGGTGATGGGTGCCTATGTGGTGCTGTATCCCAGGGTCCGGGTACATGTTTTGGTGATCCTCATCATCTTCATTACCCGTATCGTAGTGCCGGCATACCTGATGCTTGGCTACTGGTTCCTGCTTCAACTCGTCGGCGGGGGACTCTCCTCCGAAGAGGGCGGCGTAGCCTTCTGGGCACACGCCGGCGGATTCGTGGCGGGGGCGGCGCTGATCGCCTACTTCCGCGACCCTGAGCTCGTGGCTAAGCATCGGGCACTCGCGCGGACGGTGGATACGATCGGATATCGGGAGACCTAGGGGAACGGG
>DASPKB010000368.1:0-5442 GCA_035628315.1 Gemmatimonadales bacterium
TCCATCAGATCGGCAAAAGTGAGGACCGAGTCCCTGCGTACCAGCCGCTCGGTTTCGCCCCGGCGGAGCGTGACCACTGGGCTCAGCTCGCCGCGGATGGCTCCGGCATCGGCCACACCGCGGGACAGCGCCTCCGCCAGAAAGTGGGTAGATACTTCCTGCACCTGCCGCCGGTTGGTGGAATCCGTGAGGAAGCGCGTCTCCTCTGAGCCCAGGCGCAGCCTTGCGGATACGGTAGCGGCCACTGAGTCGGGGCCGCCTGCCGCGTCGGCGCGCTCCAGATCCGCAAAGAAACCGCGGGCGGCCGCTAGGGATGAATCGTATGCAGTAGGACTGAAGCGGTAGACCGGCTGGGCCGTGAGCGCCCGGGACTCGCCTTCGCGCGCGATCTCCTCGGGAGATTTCCTGACCTCAAATGCAAATGGCGCCACCACGGCGCGGTTTGAGATCGAGCCGGTCGGCGGTACGGGCGTACCCAGGCCGACGTGGGGTGGAAACGCAAGATAGGAGAGAAAAGCAAGACCAACGAGCGGTGCCCAGCGCACGAGATGGTACCGGGCGCGCTCACGGAACGAGGCTCCCACCAGATTCTGCCAAACGCGTGCACTCGGCCGGCGCGCCATCAACCGCTCTGATCCTCCGCGTAGGCCTTTATGATCTCACGCACGAGCCGATGGCGGACGACATCGGTCTCGTGCAGGTAGCAGAAAGCGATGCCCTCGATACCGGGAAGCACGCGCTCTACCTGGATGAGTCCGGAATCCTCCCGCTGCGGCAAGTCGATCTGGGTTTTGTCTCCAGTCACTACTGTCTTGCTGTTAACGCCGAGTCGGGTGAGAAACATCTTCATCTGAGCGCCGGTCGCATTCTGGGCCTCATCGAGAATGATGAAGGCGTCTGCCAGAGTGCGGCCCCGCATATACGCCAGTGGCGCGATCTCGATCGTGCGGGTCTCCAATGCCCGCTGCACCCGATCGTGAGGCATCATGTCTTCCAGCGCATCGTACAGCGGACGGAGATAAGGATCCACCTTGGCCTGAAGGTCGCCCGGGAGGAAACCGAGTGACTCGCCTGCCTCCACTGCGGGGCGGGCCAGGATAATTCGTTTGACTCGCTTGCGAGCCAATGCCTCTACTGCCTTGGCCACCGCGAGGTAGGTCTTTCCGGTACCGGCGGGCCCGATACCGACAACGATGTCGTGATTGCTGATGGCCTGGAGGTATTCCCGCTGGCCCTGGGTTTTCGGGACAATCGCACGCCTGAGCCCCGGCAGCACGATCTTGGCGTCGGTGGTCTGGGCGGGAAGGTCACCGGTGGTGCCCTCCGCTGCTAGGCGGGACACGTCATCGGTGGTTACCGGCTCGCCCATACGGGCCAGGTCGAGCAAACCCTGGACCACGGGTCCCGCTCGTTCTATCTGGTCGGGGGTGCCGGACAGGGTGACGGCTTCTCCCCGAAAGGAGACGCGAACGCCCAGGGTCCGTTGCAGTTCCTGCAGGTTGCTGTCGTTTACCCCCGCAAAGAGCAGCGGATCTGCCCCCTCGGCGGACATTCTAGTCTGGATATCGTCGGGCATGATCTGAAAGTAAGAGGTGGGCGGTACGCGGTAAGTGGTGGCTACCGCTTACCATCCGTTAGCTCCAGATGAAGTGCCTTTAAATCAGCAGGTTCGACCTCACTCGGGGCGCCCTCGAACAGAGCCCGCTGGGCGGTAGTCTTAGGAAAAGCAATGACGTCCCGCAGTGAATCAGCCTCTGCCAGAAGCATGACGATACGATCCAGGCCGAAGGCGAATCCCCCGTGCGGCGGCGCACCTGCGCGAAGGCCCTCAAGCAGGAACCCGAATCGCTGCTCTGCCTGATTGTCGTCGATGCCGAGCAGAGACAGCACCCGCCGCTGCAAGGCCGGATCGGCAATCCTGAGGCTGCCTCCACCCAGCTCGGTCCCGTTCAACACCATGTCGTAGGCCAAGGCACGTACCTTGTCCGGCTGCTTGTCGAGCAGGTGGAGATCGTCCGGATGAGGAGCGGTAAACGGATGGTTTACCGAATTGAGCGCGCCGGTTACCGGGTCTCGCTCGAATAGGGGGAAATCGACGATCCACACAAAGCGGTTCTCACCCGCGGGTACCAGGTTGAGCAGTGCAGCAACCTCGTGGCGCACCCGATCCAGCGAAGGGCTGGAGACGTGATCGGGGCCAGCAACGAACAGGCCCAGATCTCCGTCAGCCAGGCCCAGCTGCCCGGCTGCTCCGGAAGGGAGATACTTGGCGGCAGGCCCTTCCAGCGTTCCAGCGACCGCTTTGAGACGCAGGAGTCCTGCGGCACCGAGTGCTTTGGCTGCAGACTCCACCTCGTCGACCTGCCGGCGGGTGAGCGCTCCCCCGCCGGGCACCCGTATACCACGTATACGACCGCCGGCCTCGATAGCCTTTCGGGTGATGGAGAAGTCGGCGCCTCGAAATACTTCGGTGGCATCGAACAGCTCGAGCCCAAAACGCAGGTCCGGCTTGTCGGTGCCGTAGCGCTCCATGGCTTCAGAGTGACGCATCCGCGGGATGGGCAGTGCGAGCCGGTGTCCCGCCTCGGCCCAGAGGGTCTGCACCAGGCCCTCACCAAATTGCAGCACGTCTTCCAGACCAATGAAGGAGGCCTCTATATCGATCTGGGTGAACTCAGGCTGCCGATCGGCCCGGAGATCTTCATCCCGAAAGCATCGGGCAATCTGGAAGTAGCGATCGAGCCCGGCCACCATGAGCAGCTGTTTGTACAGCTGGGGTGACTGGGGCAGCGCAAAGAACTCGCCGGGATGTATCCGGCTCGGTACGAGATAGTCCCGAGCACCTTCCGGAGTAGGCTTGGTAAGGATTGGGGTTTCGATCTCGAGGAAGCCGTGCTGGTCGAAGAACCGGCGGGTGGCCTGCATCAGCCGGTGGCGGAGAATGAGGTTACGGTGCAACTCGGGACGCCGCAGGTCGAGCACCCGGTGGCGCAGCCGAAGCTCTTCTGCCGGCAGCTCCTCCTTCTCCTTGCGGGCGACGGGAATCGAAGGAGTTTGAGCCGGTCCGACGATTTCAAGAGCGCTGGCGCGCACCTCGACTTCCCGGGAGACCAGATGCTGGTCCTTGGACGGTTCCGGACGCAGTGCCACCCTGCCCGTGACCAGTACGACCGTTTCGGCCCCCAGCCCGGCGGCGCGCTCCAGCACTTCGGGCGGGGTCCACTCAGGGTTGAACGACAGCTGCACCAACCCAGCTCGATCGCGCAGGTCGACGAAGACGAGGCCTCCCAGGTCGCGGCGGCGGTGAACCCAGCCTCCGAGCCGCACCTCCTGATCGAGCTGCTCGCGAGTGAGCGAGCCAACCCGGTGGGTCCGAAGCGCTGTAGCCCCCATCAGGAGGTGGCCTCGGCGTCGAGCAGGGCCGCATAGAATTGCTCTGCGTTTTTGGCATGGCAGAGCCGCTCTCGAAGGGAGTCCCGGCGCACCAGACGCGCAATCCGGCTCAGCACTTTGATGTGCTGTCCAGCCGATGCTTCGGGACCAACAATGAGGAAAAAGAGTCGCACGGGTTCGCTGTCGATTGAGTCGTACGGCACAGGAACCGGGCTCACTCCACAGACCACACTGAGCTCCCGGACCGCTGACGAGCGAGCGTGGGGAATTGCTACGCCAAAGCCGATCCCGGTGCTCAGGACAGCTTCGCGCTCCTCCACCGCTCCGAGCACTTCCTGGTAGGCTCCGCCCGCATGATCGACCAGATGGTGAGTGAGTTCGGCGATGATGCCGGCCTTGTCTCGTGCGGCTAGGGGGACAACAACCCGTTCCGGCGTGAGCAACTCCGTCAGGAGCACGGGGGAACCTGAGAGGGCATGAAGACAAAGCTATACGGCGCCATAGAACGTGGCAATCCGTTATTCCATTTGAGGTTAGCTCGCCGATGCAAGCCGGGCTGCTCTCTGCTAGCTTTTCTAAATGCCCGAGACACCGTCACAGTCCCGCACTGAAGCACCGCGCCTTCTGAACCTCGACCCGGCAAGCGCGCGGGAACTGTTGGTACAGTGGGTTGAGGGTAGGGGTTTGCCCTCTTACCGTGCGCGTCAGATGCTGCGGCGGCTCTGGCAGGCGCCAGTGCGGAATTGGAGTGACGCCACAGAGCTGCCGGCATCACTTCGCCTCGAGCTGGACCGGGTATTCCCGCTCGAGGGGCTCTCGACTGATACGATTCAGCAGTCTGCAGATGGAACCCGGAAATACCTCTGGCGACTGCAAGACGGTGAGGCCATCGAGTCGGTTCTTATCCCTTCGGGTTCCCGCCGCACGCTCTGCATATCGTCCCAGGCGGGATGCGCCTTGGGATGCTCGTTCTGTGCTACCGGGCGGATGGGTTACCGGCGGAACCTGGAGGTATTCGAGATAGCCGGACAGGTACGGGAGATCCTGCTGGCCGATCCCGACGAGAAGCCCACCAACATCGTGTTCATGGGCATGGGTGAGCCGCTGCTCAACTGGCCGGCGGTAAACACCACCCTCAGCATCCTCAACAGCCCCGATGGGTTTGAGATCGGCGCCCGTCACATTACGGTATCGACCGTTGGCATTCTCCCGGGAATGGCGGAGTTTGCCAAGCGTCCCGAGCAGTTCCGCCTGGCCATTTCGCTCCACGCCCCGACGTCGTCGCAGCGAATCGGCATCATGCCGGTCGAGAAGAAATACGACCTCGACGCAGTGCTGAAGGCGGCGGAGGCCTTCCGCCGCCGGATCACGTTCGAGTACGTCATGATTGCCGGATTCAACGACAGCGATGACGACGCCGACCGGCTTGCGGCTCTGTCTCGCCGGCTGGGCGCACTGGTCAACATTCTTCCGCTGCACCCCGGTGGCGCCCCCGATCTGACACCAACAACCTCGGCGCGCATCCAGAAATTCACTGACCGGCTGCGGAATCAGGGTATCGAGGCCGCAGTACGACGTAGCCGCGGGCTGGACATCAATGCCGCGTGCGGACAGTTACGCGTTGAAGTAGAGAAGAAGAGACGAAAGGCCAGCGGCGTCTGACCCTCTCATCCGGTCGCACCGAAGCCGGCGGCGATGGTATTGATTGACAACAGGAGCGCTGAGAGCTGCTCCTCCTGGCTCTTGTCACCCCCGGATTCGCGGAAGCGGCGCAGCAGCTCGATCTGCTGTCGGCTGACCTGATTGATGGTGGGCAGCCGGCGAGCCAGCCGCCGCCGGAACCGGGGGTAGCGCTCCACCAGCTCGCGTCCTCCGCTGATTCTGAGGACCGCCTGCACCGTTCGCGCGTATTCCTCCTCGACCATCGCCAGTATCCTGGCTCGAACTTCGGCATCGGGCACCAGCTCGGCGTATTCGCGGGCGATGTCGAGATCGACGTAAGTCAGCGTCTTCTCCACTTCATCGACGATCAGCCGGAACAGCCGGGAC
>DASPKB010000369.1:0-5919 GCA_035628315.1 Gemmatimonadales bacterium
TTGGCTTCCTGCCCGAGATTGCCGGGGAGGCAACCGACTGGTCCGCGGCCGGTGGCCTGCGGGGTGTCGTCGGTGGTTGGAGTTACGATCTGGGTGGCGAATTCGGCCACAACAACTTCGACTACAACATAAGAAACACCAACAATGCCTCACTCGGCCCCTGTTTGGAGACGCCCTGCGCACCGGGCCCCGACCGGGTGCTGGGGACGGCAGACGATCCCGGTATTCCCAACAAGACGGAGTTCTTTGCCGGCCGGGTGCTGAGGCAGGAGCTCGTGACCGGGCTGAATGTGGCCCGTCCTCTGGAGGTTGGCCTTCCCGCCCCACTCAATGTGGCGTTTGGAGCGGCCTTTCGGCGGGAACGGTATGCCATTCGGGAGGGCGAGCTTGGGTCCTACATCAACGGTTTCCACCTCGATCAGGACAGCTCGGACGTTGCTCCCGCCGGCTCGTCGGTCTTTCCCGGATTCACGCCGAGCGATGCCACTGACGATGATCGTACCAACTTCGGGGTGTATGCCGATGCGGAAACCAATCTGAGCCGGCAGGTGCTGGTCAACCTGGCGACCCGGTTCGAGACTTACAGCGACTTCGGCGAGCGGCTGACCGGGAAAGCGGCGATTCGCTTCCAGCCCTCGCAACGGCTGACCTTGCGTGGGTCTATCGGCACGGGTTTTCGGGCTCCCGGTCTCAGCCAGGTTGCCTTCGGCAAAGTCACCACCAACGTCATAGCGGGCGAGTTTATCGATTTCGGCATTTTCCCCGCTGACCACCCCGCGTCGGTAGCCCTAGGGGCGGTTCCGCTGAAAGATGAGACCTCGGTCAACTTCAGTGCCGGGCTCGCGGTCTCACCGCAGGACAACTTGACCATTACGGCCGACTACTTCCGCATCGACATCGACGACCGGATTCTCCTCGGCGCCACGTTCGATGACGACGCCACCCTGGCAATCCTGAGTGGTGCCGGCTTCAGTACGATTGCGGGTGTGCAGTACTTCACTAATGGGCTGGATACCCGGACCCAGGGCGTGGACGTCACGGCCAACCTGCGAGTTCCAGCCGGCAGCGGTGGCACGCTGGATCTCAACGCGGGGGTCAACTGGACCAAGAACGAGATCCTTCGGGTCGATCCGCTGCCCCAGGTGCTCCAGGATGCCGGCTCAACGGAGCCCGGGCTGCTCGACTCTGTCACGGCGATAGGCATCGAGGACGAGCGTCCTGACTGGCGCGGCACCGTGCAGGCCAACCTGACGCTCGGCAGCTTCTCGGCCCTGGGACGCTACTCCTACTTCGGCGAATTCTCCTCGGCTCAGCCCGGCTTCTGCGACCTGTGCCGGGAAAACTACGGCGCCAAGAGCTTGGTGGATGCCGAGATCGGATATAGGCTCAATCAGGTGAAACTGTCGCTCGGCGCCCGGAACATCTTCGATACCTACCCCGACCAGCCCAGCTCGACCGTCGTCGTCTCGGATGATGGCAGTACTTCCCGCGACTTCAACAACAACTTCGGGACCTTCCCCTGGGCCGCGGCTTCGCCGTTCGGCTACAATGGCCGCTACGTTTACGCCCGGACGGAGGTACAGCTCGCGTGGTAGTCGGCTGACGTAATCATGGCAACAACCTACGATATGATAGTCATCGGCGGTGGCCACAACGGACTGGTCACCGCCGCCTACCTTGCGGCCGCGGGGGTGAAGGTACTCGTGCTCGAGCGGCGCGAGGTGCTGGGCGGCGCCTGCGTTACCGAAGAGCTCTGGCCGGGGTTCAAGGTTTCGACGGCGGCGTATGTGAACAGCCTGCTCCGACCCGAGATCATCCGCGACCTCGAGCTGAAGCGACATGGCTTCAAGATGCTGCCGAGGAATCCCTCCTCGTTCACCCCTTTCCCCGACGGTCAGTCGCTCCTGCTCGGACCTAACAAGGCGCAAACCCACAAGGAGATCTCGAAGTTCTCGCAGAAGGATGCCGACGCCCTGCCGAAGTACGAGGAGATGCTGGAGCGGGTGGCCGCCTTCATCGAGCCTACACTGATACAGACGCCCCCCAACCCCTGGTCATTTCGGCCGGGTAATTTGATGAAGCTGGCGAGACTGGGGATGAGCTTTGCCCGGCTGGGAACAGATGGTCAGAAGGCAATCGAGATCCTTACTGGTGCGGCTACGCCGATTCTCGACCGCTGGTTCGAATCCGAGCAGCTCAAGGTCACCCTGGCTACCGACGCGATCATAGGGGCGATGGCATCCCCTTCAATGCCGGGCACCGCGTACGTTCTCTTCCACCATGTGATGGGGGAATGCGACGGTATTCGGGGTGTTTGGGGTTACGTACGGGGAGGGATGGGCGGCATCAGCAACGCCATCGCCGCTGCGGCCAGGGAGCGCGGAGCCGAGATCCGCACCAACGCCGAGGTCACCCGCATCCTGGTTAAAGGGGGCCGGGCGGCTGGAGTGGTGCTCAAAGATGGAAGCGAGATCCGGGCTCAACGAGTCGCTTCCGGCGCCGACGCCCACGTCACCTTCCTGAGGCTGCTCGATCCCACCGACCTGCCGGGCGAGTTCGTGGAGGCTGTTCGCAACATCGACTACAGCAGCGCCAGCCTCAAGATCAATGTCTCGTTGAGTGAGTTGCCGGACTTCAAGGCAGTGCCGGGTACTGAGCCGGGTCCGCATCATCGGGGAACTATTCACATCTCTCCCACCCTGGAGTACATCGAACGGGCGTACGATAACGCGAAGTACGGCTGTCCCTCGGAATACCCGATCATCGAAGCCACTATACCTTCGGTCCTGGATGACACGCTCGCTCCCCCGGGCAAGCACGTCATGTCTATGTTCACCCAGTACTTCCCGTACAAGCTTGCTCCCGGGCTGAACCTGCAGGAAGAGAAAGAGAAGTACGCCGAGCGCTGCTTCGACCTGATGAATGAGTACGCGCCCAATTTCCGGCGGTCGGTCATAGGGCGGCAGGTTCTCTCGCCGGTGGATCTGGAACGCCGGTTCGCTCTCACGGGCGGCAACATCATGCAGGGAGCCATGTCCCTGAGCAGCCTCTCCTTCATGCGACCGGTGCCCGGGTACGCGGACTATCGCACACCGATCCGCGGACTCTACATGTGCGGTGCGGCCACCCACCCGGGGGGAGGAGTCATGGGGGCTTGTGGCTACAACGCCGCCCGGGAAATTCTCCGGGATATGGGAGGCCGAAGCCGGAGACGATCCATGGCCGATGTGGCTGCCGCACCGCACGACTGATGGAACGAACCCTCCACCGCGACTTCTATCTCACCGAGCAGGTCTTTTGCCGGGAGCAGGAGGGCATCTTCTACCGCGAGTGGGTGTGTGGTGGGCGTGAGGCCGAGATCAGCGAGCCCGGCAGCTATCGAGCGCTGGACGTGGCCGGCGAAAGCGTCCTGGTGCTTCGAACCCGGGAGGGTAAGCTCGCCGGCTACTACAACGTTTGCCGGCATCGGGGCTCTCGCCTGGTTGCGGAGGGTAGCGCGGGAGCCTTTCGCGGCTCCATTCGCTGTCCCTATCACTCGTGGACCTACTCGCTCGACGGGCAACTGCGCACTGCTCCCTTCCTCGAAGAAGGTGAGGTGACCAGGTCGGAGTTGGGTCTGTTCCCGATCGGGCTCGAATGCTGGGGCGGGTTTTTCTTCCTTAACCTGACCCCGGGCGAGGCTTCGGCGCGGGGGTACGATCTCGCGAGTCAGCTCGGCTCCGTGCCTCAGCGGGTTCAGCGCTATCCTCTCGAGGAGCTGCGGTCGGCTCACCGGATCACCTACGATGTGGCAGCCAACTGGAAAGTGCTGCTGGAGAACTACAACGAGTGTTACCACTGCGGCCCGGTGCATCCGGAGCTGTGCCGGTTGGTACCAGCTTTCAAGCAGCGGGGAGGATCCGAGCTCGACTGGGATCGGGGAATCCCGCATCGGGAAGGCGCGTGGACATTCACCGAAACCGGCACCTCGAACCGGCGGCCCTTTCCCCGATTGAACGACGACGAGCAGGTACGGCACAAGGGCGAGCTGATCTATCCCAACTGCATGATCAGTCTCTCCGCCGATCATGTGACCGCCTACACGATCTGCCCGCGAAGCGCCGGCCGAACACTGGTCATCTGTGACTTCCTCTTTCATCCATCCGAAATTGAAAGCCCCGGCTTCGATCCCACCGATGCGATCACGTTCTGGGATCGGGTCAACCGTCAGGATTGGGCCATCTGCGAGAGCGTTCAGCGGGGTATGCAATCCCGCGTCTTCCAGCAGGGCTACTATGCTCCAATGGAAAGCGCCAGTCTCGACATTCGGCGTTACGTGGGGGAGAAATTGGGTGAGGCCAAAGGGGACTGCTCCTGAAGCGCGACTACGAGTACGTCGTGCTGGGCCTGGGCGGATTCGGGAGTGCGGCGGCCTATTGGCTCGCCCGCCGTGCCGGAAGCGAGGTTTTGGGGCTGGAGCAGTTCGAGTTGGGGCACGTGCGGGGAGAGTCGCAGGACCACTCCAGGATTATTCGGCTATCCTATCACACCCGCGGCTACGTTGAGCTCGCTAAGCACGCCTACACCGCCTGGGCGGAAGTGGAGCGTGATGCAGGAGAGCGGCTGATTCTCCGCACCGGGGGCCTGGACTTTGCTCCCCGGGTTAGCGCCATCCCCCTCAGCAACTATTCCGACAGCATGGATGCCGCGGGTGTTCCTTACGAGAAGCTCGATTCTCGTGAGATCATGCGCCGCTGGCCGCCCTTTCGACTGAGTGACGACATTCACGGGCTTTACCAGGCGGAAAGTGGTATTGCGATGGCGGCTCGCGCCAACGCCGCTCATCAGCGGCTCGCGAGAGCCCACGGAGCCACGCTTCGGGCCGGGGTTGAGGTGGTAGTGATCGCCATGGACCGGGGTGAAATCATTCTGGAGATAGAAGGTCAGCGCTGCCGGTGCCGGCGGCTGGTCATCACGGCGGGTGCCTGGTCGAACCGGGCCCTGGGACCTTTCCGCTGCCGCCTGCCGCTTACAGTGACGCAGGAGCAGGTCACGTATTTTGCGGCCTCGCGGCTGGAGGATTTCGGGCCGGACCGGTTTCCCATCTGGATCTGGATGGATGATCCCTGCTTCTATGGTTTTCCTGTCTTTGGCGAACCAGCAGTCAAGGCAGGACAGGATGCAGGCGGGCAGGAGGTCACGGCAGAGACCCGGACCTTTGAGCCCGACCTTCCGGCCTTGCAACGGGTCCAGTCGTTCCTGGCAGCCCACCTCCCCGATGCGCTGGGCCCCATTCTCTACACCAAAACCTGTCTCTACACTCTCACGCCGGACCGCGATTTCGTCATTGATTTCGTTCCCGGTTGCCCCGAGGCCGTCGTTGCAATCGGCGGAGGGCACGGCTTCAAGTTCTCATCGCTGATCGGGCGAATTCTGGCGGATCTCGCGGGCGATGGTGTGACCCAGCACAATCTGGAGCCCTTCCAAATCGACCGGGACATTCTGCAGCTGGAAAATCCTCCCAGACATTACATGGTGTGACTGCACCCGTCCCGAGCCCTCATGCGACTCCGGAGCAAGCACAGCTCCGTCGCGTCATGGGATTTCGGGATCTACTGCTGTTCTATCTGGTAACCGGTTTCACCGTTCGCTGGATTGGTACGGCCGCGGGCGCGGGACCCAGCGCGGTCGTGATCTGGCTGCTAGCCTCTCTCGCGTTCTACCTACCCCTCATGGTGACGGTCCTGGAGCTTTCGTCACGCTATCCCAATGAGGGCGGCTGCTACGTCTGGAGCAAACGGGCGTTTGGGGACTTCGCCGGTTTCATCACCGGTTGGACCTACTGGACCTGCAACCTTCCGTACTTTCCGGGCCTGTTCTACTTCAGCGCAGCTGCTGCACTCTTCCTGGGTGGCCCGGAGTGGCAGAATCTCGCCGATA
>DASPKB010000370.1:0-2472 GCA_035628315.1 Gemmatimonadales bacterium
CGGGCGGCCGCGGGGTGCCACGCGGACCCGGAGCGCGAGTGCTCGCTGGATATGGACCTGGGCGAGCATGTGGAAGGCAACGCGCTCCTCGGGCGGGACCTGATCGCCGATCCGTCCGATCCAATCGCGGAGCTGCTGGCACAGATGGACCTGGAAGCACGCCTGGCGCAGATGCACTCGTCTGAAGCAGGGATCGTGCAGAGTCTTCTGGCCGGTGAGACGATCCGGGGCATAGCGCGGGCTGTGGGAGTGAGTCACCAGGCGGTCTGGAAGCGTCGGAAGCAGGCGCTGAAGACGTGGCAGCGGCTGGGACAGGAGGTGTAATAGCTTCCACTCCAAGCGGCGAACGTGCCACTCGCTGCCACTCCAAGCGGGTTGCCGGCGCCGAGTGTATGACGCTATCCTACCTGTGACCGCCCTCACGCACGTCTACCCCCTGGTGGGGGGATGCGCGTGGGGGCTTTTGCGCACAGACAGCAGCTTCATTTATCGGCTCCGGCGCCCTACCCAGGGTGGCTGGAGCCGTTCTCTTTTCCGGGACCAGCAACCATGTCGTTAACGGAGATCTGGGGCAAAGGCCCGGTGAAGTGGGCGGCGCTGGCCGCCACGGTGGGGCTGGTGGTAGGCGCTGCATCCATGGGGGCTGCCGGAGCGCGGCTTCTGGATACGGAGCGTCGACAGGCAGCGGCGCACACAACCGCGCAGGTCCAGTCGGTGCGAGCCGAGATCCGCGAAGAGCAGCGGGAGACGCTGCGCCGCTACGTCACCCGTGAGGAGCTGGCCGAGAAGGTCCTGCCCATGCGGATCGACGTGGCCGAGATCAAAGCGCTCCTCCGGGAGCAGAGGAGACGTTGATGGTCGAGAAGATCCGACAGGCGATCGACATTGCTCGCGCTGCTGCGCCCGCACTGATCTTCACCATTCACCTGGTGGAAGGCATCTTCGGTCCGAAGAGTGGTGCCGAGAAGAAGCAAGCCGTGGTCGAGATGGTCATGGGCCAGCTCCGGCCGGTGCTGCCCGACTTCCTCGAAGGCATGGTGCAGTCGGTGTTGGGCGCAGCCATTGACGTGGCGGTGCAGCGGTTCAATGCCATCGGCTGGGAAGCGTCCGCGCTGCCAGCCGGAGAGGCGGCCTGACGTGCATACTGTGGTCACGGCAGCGGATCTGGCGGTCGAGCTCGTTCCGCAGCTCCCCATAGATCTGGAGGTGCGCGTCACCAGTGATCGGGGGCTCTGCGTGCGCAGCGCGGCGAGCGGCGAGGACTACCACTTCGGCTGGACCGGGGTGGCCCGAACCGAGCACGTGCTGTCGATCCTGCAGCTCTGGCACGCTGCCGGCTGTCCCAAGCCCACGGCGGAGTGGGCGTTCTGTTTGCGCGGGGGAGAGTGATCCCGATGGCTGAGTACACGCCCCTGGTCCAGCGCACCCTGCAGCTCGCGAAGCAATACGTGGGCCAGCGGGAAGCGACCGGCCGGAACGACGGCTGGTTCCCCCGGCTCGTGCAGCGTTTCGTCGCGAAGGGCAGCCGGTGGCTGGACAATCAGCCCTGGTGCGTGTGCTACGCGACCTACGTGATCCACACCGCGGCGAAAGAGCTCGGGATCAAGCCCGCGTTCCCCAATTCGGCGAGCAGCTCCCAGGTGTATGCCTGGGCGAAGCAGCACGGCAAGCTGCTGCGGGCGCCGGTTCCGGGCTGTGTGGGCCTGGTGCGGCGCGGGGGGCAGGGCGACCAAGACGGCCGGAACGACGCCGGCAAGACGCACATTCACACGTTCATCGTTCATGACATCCAGGGCACGACGCTCATCACCACCGAGGGCAACTACCGGAACTCGGTGTGCTGGAACAAGCGCCGGCACCCGTGGAACTGCGACTTCGTGGCGATCGGCTGACGTAGAAAAGCCCCACCGGGTTAGGGTGGGGCTTCTCGGTGCTTAGGGCTTCAGGGTATCGGTAGGCGGCGGTAGCGGCCGGCGTTCGATCTCCTGGTCCACCAGGCGGCGGATGAGCTCGCTAATGCCGCCCGGGAACTCGGCCTGGCGGGCGCGCAGGTACTCGGCCTGGTGCGGCGCGAACTGCACGATGATGCGGTTTAGCTGCGGCTTGGGCATATCGACCGTTTCGGCGAGCACGGCTAGGCCTCCTGTTCGTTCTGGGTCCGCAGAGACTTCGGCCGGATCAGCCGATTGTCTGCGCCGTAGTAGCCGCCGCGATACAGTGCCCACTTGAGCTTTTCGGCGGCGTCAGCGGCCTTATTGCAGGCCACCTGGTAGGCAGGGTCGTCGGCAGAGATGGCTGACAGCTCGCTGATGCCCCGGTTGAGTGCGTCGAGCATGGCGACGGCTTCTACTCCGGTGAGGGCGTTCTGCCCGGAGATGCTGATGCGGCTCTTGGGCTTGCTCATCACAGGACCTCACTTCCGGTCAGGATGTCCGCGGCGGTCTCGCCGGTCTCCTCACCCCACTGCGAGCG
>DASPKB010000371.1:0-8159 GCA_035628315.1 Gemmatimonadales bacterium
ACCACCCCACGCCTCGAGGTCCACCGCGCCCCAGTCCAGCTGGATCATGCCCGGCAGACCGGCGAGAACCAGACCCGGCGTCCCGGCGATGGTCGTGATTGTCGTAACTCGAAGCGGACTGATTCCTGACGGAACCTTCCGTAATCCCACCGTGTATCCCGCCCAACAGAGGACCGCCAGAACGGTGAGCAGGTCACCCACAAGGGTCCCCAGCTGGAACCCGACACCACGGGTTGCGATGACCAGCACCACTCCCAGCGTCCCGAGCACGATGCCCCACCACATCCGCCGGGTGATCCGTTCGAGGCCCAGCGCACCGGCGAACACCGCAACTACGGTGGGCACCGTCGACAGAATCAGCGCGCTGTTGGTGGCGGCAGTCCGGTCCAGCCCCAGCGTAAAGAGGAGCTGGTAAAGGGTATTTCCCACCAATCCCAGTACGATCAAAGTGGTAAGTCCCTCTCGCGATGATGCGACGCCGCGTTCCGCAATCCGAAGAATCAGCCAGAGCAGGAGACTGGAGATGATGAAGCGAACCGCTGTGAACGGCAGCGGAGGTATCTGGGCCAGTGCGAGCTTGGTGACGCTGAAGTTGAGTCCCCAGATGAGGCAGACCAGCAACATCGCGAGATCGGATGTCAGCCGGGAAGCGGCTACGCGGGGAAGCGGGGAGGCAGGATGACCGGATGTCCGCTCGGGTGTGCTGATGGCCATGGTGTCTAAAGAGTAATTGTGTTCTTACAACTTCCCCGCCTCCCCGCTTCCCCGCGTATCCGCCTATCTTCCCCCCCATGTCCCAGGCCCAAATCCGGAATTTCTGCATCGTCGCCCATATCGACCACGGCAAGTCCACGCTGGCGGACCGGCTGATCGAGGCCACTGGCGCGGTCGAGAAGCGGCAGATGCGGGAGCAGCTGCTCGATACTATGGACCTCGAACGCGAGCGCGGCATCACCATCAAGCTGAACGCCGTCCGGATGACGTACACTGCCCGGGACGGGAACAGCTACGAGCTCAATCTCATCGACACGCCGGGACACGTGGACTTCACCTACGAGGTCTCCCGCTCCCTGGCGGCGTGCGAGGGCGCCATTCTGGTGGTGGACGCGTCCCAGGGAATTCAGGCGCAGACACTGAGCAATCTGTTCCTTGCGCTCGACGCCGGGCTGGAGATCATCCCGGTGCTCAACAAGATCGATCTGCCCGGCGCCGAGCCGGAGCGTCGAGCCCAGGAGATTATGGACCTGATCGGCGCCAAGCGCGAGGAGATTCTCGCGGTCTCCGCGAAGGAGGGTACCGGCGTACCCGAGCTTCTGGAGGCGGTCGTTGCCCGGGTGCCGCCACCCAGAGGCAAGGAGGAGGCCCCGCTCCGCGCGCTGATCTTCGATTCCTATTACGACCGGTATCGCGGCGCGGTTCCCAGTATCCGGGTAGTGGACGGCGTGGTTCGCGAAGGGATGGAGATCGTGTTCGGTGCGCACCCGGACGACGCGCACCACGTGGACGAAGTCGGGTATCTCCAGCTGGGCCAGCATCCCACCGGCCAGCTGGCGGCCGGCGAGGTCGGCTACCTCGTGGCAAGCCTCCGCGATGTGCGGGACGCCCGGGTGGGCGACACGATCCTAGACGCCGCAAACCGCGCGGCCGAGCTCCTCCCGGGATACCGCGAGGTCAAGTCGATGGTGTTCGCGGGAGTGTATCCGACGGACTCCGACCAGTACGAGAACCTGCGCGACGCCCTGGAAAAGCTCCGGCTCAATGACGCCAGCCTTCACTACGAGCCCGAGTCATCCACCGCTCTCGGCTTCGGGTTCCGCTGCGGGTTTCTCGGATTGCTGCACATGGAGATCGTGCAGGAGCGTCTCGAGCGCGAATTCGATCTCGACCTCATTACCACCGTCCCCACCGTCGAATACCATGTGTACAAGACCGACGGGGAGATGCTCCTGCTGGAGAACCCGACCAACCTTCCCGATCCGGCCAGCATCGCCAGAATCGATGAGCCGTACGTCAAAGCCAGGATCATGGCCCCCGCGGAATACATCGGCGGCATCATGAAGCTCGGACAGGAACGGCGCGGCGTGTACAACGGCATGCATTACATCGACACGGCCCGCGTCGAGTTCGACTTCGAGTTTCCTCTCGGCGAGATCGTTCTGGACTTCTACGACAAGCTCAAGTCGCTGAGCCGCGGCTACGCCTCGCTCGATTATGAGACCTCGGACTACCGCGAGTCCGACTTGGTGAAGCTCGACATGCTGATCAACGGAGATCCCATCGATGCGTTCAGCGTGATCATCCACCGAGATAAGGCCCAGGAGTACGGCCGCAAGGTCGCCGAAAAGCTGAAGGAGCTGATACCCCGCCAGCTGTACCAGGTAGCCATTCAGGCAGCCATCGGGAACAAGATCATTGCCCGTGAAACCATCTCGGCGTTTCGGAAGGACGTGCTCGCCAAATGCTACGGCGGTGACATAACCCGGAAGCGCAAGCTCCTCGAGAAGCAGAAAGAGGGGAAGAAGCGGATGAAGCAGATCGGCGCGGTGGAGATACCGCAGGAGGCGTTCCTGGCCGTGTTGCAGGTGGATTGATGGACGCAACGGGGGAACGGCGGAACGAAGGATCGCGTCCCAACGTTCTAGTCGTCCAAACCGCGTTCCTCGGCGACGTCGTCCTTACCACGCCACTGCTCTCAGTACTGGCCGAGCGTCACGGACCGGTTGATGTCGTCACGACGCCCGCCGCCGCTCCACTCCTGGAGCACCATCCAGCCGTGTCTGACGTGGTTCGCTATGACAAGAATGGGGCCGATCGGGGGTGGCGGGGACTGCGCCGGCTCGGCTCCGAGCTGCGGGCCCGGAAATATCGATCGGTCTATCTTCCGCACCGCTCTTGGCGGTCCGCCGCTCTGGCGTTGTGGTCGGGAGCTGGCGAGCGCGTGGGCTTCGCCGACAGCCCGGCCGCGCTCACCTATAGCAAGCGGGTTGTGCGCCCGGTGCAGAGCCATGAGGTCGAGCGTCTGCTCAGCCTGGCTCAGCCGATTGACCGCGCAGCACCCTCGGTAACTCTGGGACTAACCCCGGGAGACCACGCTGCCGCCGAGCAATGGCTCGCGGCCCAGGGCGTGGCGCCGGGGTTTATCGCACTGGCTCCCGGCTCGGTCTGGGGCACCAAGCGCTGGCCCTTTTACGCGGAGCTGGCGTCCTGCATTGAGGGTCAGATTGTGATTGTTGGCGGGAAGGAGGATGCGGGAATCGCGGACAGCATCGTGCGCTCATCCGCGGGCAAGGCAGTGAGCGCGGCGGGCGTGCTCCGCCTCCGCGAGTCCGCGGCCCTGATCCGGCGCGCCCGGATTCTGGTGACCAACGACTCCGCCCCCCTCCATCTGGCCACCGCCGTGGGAACTCCAGTCCTCGCGCTGTTCGGCCCGACGGTGCCGGAGTTCGGGTTCGGTCCCCGGCGGCCAGGAGATGTCACGCTGGGGCACGGTGAGCTATCCTGCCGGCCGTGCTCCCGCCATGGGCCCCAGGTGTGTCCCCTGGGCCATCACCGGTGCATGCGTGACCTGTCGGTCGAGATGGTGTCGAGAGCGATGGCCACCATGGTGAGTGCGGAGGAATCGCGTGCGATTTGTCCTCGGAATTGATATTGGTGGAACGAACCTTGTGGTGGGAAGTGTGGCGGAGGATGGATCCTCAATCCGGGCACTCGCCAGCGAGCCCACCCACGCGGAGGCAGGCCAGAGCGACGTGCTGGACCGGCTCATCGCGCTGGCGCAACGGACCATCGCTCAGACCCGACGCGAAATACCCGGGGCTGAAATCATCGGCATCGGGGTAGGCGCACCAGGACCGCTGGATACCCGAAGCGGGGTGGTGCTGCTTACGCCGAACCTCGGCTGGGTCAACTTGCCGCTGCGCCAGATCATCCACGACCGGCTGGGGCTGCCGGCGGTGCTCGACAACGATGCCAACTGCGCCGTGCTCGGCGAGTGGTGGATGGGAGCTGCCCGCGGAAGCAAGATCGCCATTGGCATAACCATCGGCACCGGGATCGGTGGCGGGATCATCATCGATGGCAAGCTGTTCCATGGCGCCTCTGATTGTGCTGGTGAGATCGGGCACACCACCATTGACACCGAAGGCCGGCGCTGCAAGTGCGGGAACTACGGATGCCTCGAGGCCTATGCGTCGGGTCCCAACATCGCCCTCCGCGCGATCGAGGAGATTACCGCGGGCGCCGTCAGCCGGCTGTCAGGCTATGTCGGAGGCGATCTCAAGCGCATCACCGCCCAGACGGTTTACCAGGCTGCACATGACGGTGACGACCTGGCGCTCGAGGTGGTGAATGACACCGCCAAATTCCTTGGCACCGGGATAGCCAATCTGCTGAACATCTTCAACCCCGAGGTGGTGGTGGTCTGCGGCGGAGTTACGCTGGCCGGCGACCACCTGTTCGTGCCGTTGCGGCGTGAAGTCGCGCGCCGCGCCTTCAAGCCTGCGGTGAGCGTCTGCCGGATCGTGCCCTGTGAGCTGACGGGCACTGCCGGGGTCTACGGAGCCGCCAAAGTGTTCCTGGATCACCGTGCCTAGGGTTGGTGTCGTCGGTTCCCTCGTGTGGGACCAGATCTATGGCCGTGATCCGCTCGCCCCGCCAGTGGAAGAGTGGGGAGGCATCGCCTACGCGCTCGGCGCCCTGGACGCCAGCCTTGCGCCGGGGTGGGAGATCGTGCCCCTGATCAAGGTCGGGCGTGACCTCAGCGGCGAAGCTCAGCAGTTTCTTCGGGGACTCACTCGAATGGCGCCCGGAGCTCGCTGCGTTGAGGTGACCGCGCCGAACAACCGGGTGGTGCTGCACTACGAGTCGAGCGAGCGGCGGTGCGAGCGCATGGCCGGTGGCGTGCCGGGCTGGACCTGGGGCGAGCTGGGGCCCATGGTGCGCGACCTCGACGCGGTCTACATCAACTTCATCTCCGGCTTCGAGCTCTGCCTCGGCACAGCTCAGGCGCTCAGACAGGGTTTTTCCGGTCCGCTCTACGCCGACCTGCACAGTCTCTTCCTCGGCATGCAGCAGGATGGCATACGGGTCCTGCGGCCGCTACCTGATGCTCCGAGCTGGTTCGGGTGCTTCGATATCGTTCAGCTCAACGAAGACGAGATGCAGCAGCTTACACCTGATCCACTGTCTCTCTCAGCCGAGGCGCTCGGTGCCGGTGTATCGCTGCTCGCAGTGACGCTGGGCTCCCGCGGGGTAGCCTACGTGGCAGCGCCGGGATTTGATGGCTTTGCGGCGGGGAAGCTGGAAAGAGTGGGAGCGGGTAGGGACCCCGCACCCGCGCTGGCCGTCCGTTCAGCGCTCATTCCTGCACCATCCATCGAGACCCTCGACCCCACCGGCTGTGGCGACGTCTTTGGTGCGGTTTGTTTTGCCCGCCTCCTCGCGGGTGAAGGAGTGGAAACGTCACTGCGTCACGCGGCAAGGCTCGCGGCTCGCAATGCATCATTCCGCGGCGCCAGTGGATTGGCCCGCCACCTTCGCGGGGAGCTGGTGGCGCCATGAGCCGGGTCATCGAAGTTCCCAATCATTTCGATGACCGGAGTTTCGACGCCTTCGCTGAGGGGTTTGGCGAGTGGCCGCCGGAGGAGAAGCTGCTGATCGATGCCCGGAGCACCCAGTGGGCGTCGCCTTACGGCTTGATCGGGCTGCTGACGGCGGGCCAGGCCCTCGCCGAAGCCAAGCGGGACAAGCCTCTATTCACAGTACCGACGAATGACGACGTGAAGCGCTACTGGGCGCGAGCCGGTTTCTTCCACCAGGCGGAGGAGTTCTTCGAGCTGCATGGAAAAGTCCCGCGTGCGACCTCCACCGGCCCATCCGACGTGCTGCTCGATGTGACACCGGTGCGCGCCTCCGAAGATGTTCACGGCGTGGTTGATAAAATCTCCGAGGGCGCTTCGCGGATCCTGCACGGCGAGCTCGGACTGGAGATGAAGGCAACACTCCGGTTCAGTATGGCGCTTTCGGAAGCCTGCCAGAATATTGTGGAGCACGCCGGCACCAGTGGCTGGGTGGCCGTGCAGGCGTACACCTTCCGCCGGCGGCTCGGGCGCCGCGTTGTAGTGATTGCAGTGAGCGATGCGGGCGTCGGCTTCCGCCGGTCTCTCGAGAGCACCCACGCGAAACGCTTCGGTGAGCGGTGGGGCGACGGTGCTGCCCTCGAGGCCGCGCTGATCCAGGGCGTGAGCCGGTTCCGCGACCCGGGCCGCGGCCAGGGTTTGGCCTTCATCAAGCGGTTCCTCGATCAATGGGAGGGAAAAATTTCCATTCGCAGCGGCACCGCTCGCCTCTCGATCGTTCCTCCCTGGGATGAAGACGTTCCCCTGAGCGACCGTCTGCCTCACTTTCCCGGCGCTCAGGTGCAGATCATCATCCCGGCCCAGCAGCCTGCCCGATGATAGAGACCATCAGGATCGGCCACCTGCTGCGAGAGGCGGTGGCGGCACCGTACCGAAACCTGGTGACCCGTCCCACCGGCGCCGCCGTACGAACCCGTATCGAGGAGACCCTGGCCCGGTCGAACTGCCTCACAGCCATGCTGGACTTTTCGGAAGTCGAGCTGGTAGACCTGAGCTGTGCAGATGAGGTGGTGGCGAAGCTGATTCTCGCTGGTCGTAATGCGTACTTCTTCGTGCTGCAGGGTCTCAGGGAAGATCACCACGAGGCCATCAATCACGTGCTTACGCATCACCGTCTGGCCGTAGCGGCGGTTCCCCCTGGCAGCCGGGAACCCTTGCTGCTCGGCTGGGTCCCCGCTGATGCGCGCGAAGCCTTCACCTGCATCTGCGAGCGGGGGCCGCTTGCGGCGGGAGACCTGGCGCGAGCACTAGGCTGGCTCGATATCAGGTGCCGGGACGCACTCCGTGAGCTGAGCCGCCATCGCCTGGTCCGGCCGGTGGGCGAGCTGTACTACCCCGTTCCCACGGCATGAGGCGGCAGTTCGGCTTTTCCACCACCGCGATCCACGGCTTGCCGCAGCGGCGGCCTGACTGGTCGCCCGTAGCCCCCGCGATCCAGCAAAGCAGCACCTTCACCAATCCTGTCGGAAGCGAAGACGAGGTGCTGTACAGCCGGTACGGCAACAACCCGAACCAGCTCCAGCTAGCGCGAAAGTATGCCCTGCTCGAGGGTGCGGAGGATTCCATCTTCGTGGCCAGTGGCATGGGTGCCACGGCGCTCGCGCACCTGGCAATGCTCCGCCCGGGCGATCATCTGATCTCCAGCTCCTGGATTTACGGGGGCACCCAGCACCTGTTCGACCGGGAGCTGGCTCGCTTCGGAATCGAGGTTACCTACGTCAACCCCGAGCAGCCGAGGCACTGGCGCAAGGCGGTGCGGAAATCCACGCGCGCAATCTTTGTCGAGACCCCCACCAATCCACTGATGCGGGTCATCGACCTGGGGCCCATCGCCTATGCGGCGGAGGAGGAAGGGCTGGCGCTCCTGGTAGATGCGACATTCGCCAGCCCCTACAACTTCCGGCCCATCGAGCATGGGGCGGACGTCGTCATCACCAGTGCAACCAAATACCTCAATGGTCATAGCGACGTTATTGCCGGTGCGGTAGCCGGCTCCACGTCGTTCGTCGAAGAGGTCAACCGTCTCATGCGGATCTGGGGCCAGGCTATCGATCCCCACGCAGCCTGGCTGATCGACCGCGGCATGCGGACGCTGGCGCTCCGAATGGAGCGGCACAATGCGAACGGTCTCGCCGTGGCCCAGTGGGGCGAGCAGCATGAGGGCGTTGCCCGGGTGCACTATCCCGGCCTGCCGTCACATCCTGACCACAAGCACGCCAAGACCGTGCTCCAGGGCTTCGGCGGAATGGTGGGACTCGAGCTCAAGGGAGGAACTCGATCCACCGAGCGAGCGCTCAAACGAATGAAGATGATCAACCACGCCCCCAGCCTGGCCGGGGTCGAAACCCTGGTATCGGAGCCGCGACTCACTTCGCACAAGGACATCGGCGCCGAAGGCAGAGCAAAAATCGGGATTCCCGACGGATTCCTCCGGCTCAGCTGCGGCATCGAGGACGCGGCGGATATCATAGGGGACCTGGAGCAAGCGCTGAAGTAAGTTGGTGCTTATCTTCCCATCCCGTG
>DASPKB010000372.1:0-3298 GCA_035628315.1 Gemmatimonadales bacterium
ATCCGGTCGGCCTGGATCTCCCCCTGCTCCGCTGCGGCCTGCATCCGGCAGCCCGGCTCAGTCATGTGGCGGCAGTCGCCGTAGCGGCATTCACCGATGAAGCGCCGCATGTCGGGAAAACAGCTGGCCAGCTCGCGTGGCTCGATCCCCCAGAGACCCACCTCGCTGAAGCCCGGCGTATCCACCAGAAATCCACCTTCATCGAGCGGCAGCATCACGGCAGAGACGGTGGTGTTCTTGCCCCGCCGCACCCGGGCGCTGATCTCGCCGATCCGGAGCTTGAGGCCAGGCTGCACCGCGTTCAACAGACTGGACTTCCCCGCACCGGACGGCCCGGTCACCACCGAGACTTTATCCTTCAGCGCCGCGGCAAACTCCGCGATCCCCTCTCCCGTCTTCGCACTGGTCGGATAAATGACATAACCGGCAGCGCGGCAGCGCTGGATCAACTCGAGCCCGGGATCCAGCTCGATCTTGTTGACCACGACGGCCGCAGGAATGCTATTGGCTTCGGCTACGACGAGCAGCCGGTCGATCAGCTGGGGAATGGGATCGGGGTCAACGGTGGCGGTAACCACGAAAACTTCGTCGATGTTGGCAGCCACCGGCCGGGTGCCACGACCCTCGGGCACCCGGCGCTCGAGCAGAGTCGAGCGGGGCTCCACGCCGACGATGCCGTGATACTCTCCCGCGCGCTCGGGCTCGAGTTGCACCCGGTCACCCACTACCACCCTGGGAGTGTCTCGCTTGGCCTTGCCCCGAAGCACCGCGCGAACTTCGCCACCCGAAGTCAGCACGCGATAGGCCGAGCCATCCCGCTCCAGCACCGTGCCGACGAGTGCCGTCACCAGGCTCCGGGGGCGTTGGCGATCGCCTCGTCCAGGGCTGCCTTCACGTCGTACAACGAGAGGCTCTCCAGGCGAGACTCGGCCTCCTCGCGCGTGCGGCCCCAGGCCAGCGTCTCGGTCTCAACGTGCCCTACTGGTCGATCTCCCGACGCCGACCAGCGGACGAACAGCAGCGCCGCTCCGTAGAGCCCCCGCAGATCCGGCTCTTCTTCGACATAGATCGCAACCGAATAGGGCTGACCGTCGCTGCCGCTGAAGGCAGCTGCCCGGTCGTGCTTCCGCATGTATCCGCCCAGCGTGAACTCACTCACCTGCCCGGCACCGACTCTCGCGCGAGATTTCCGAGGATAAAAGCGATGTTGGCCGGACGTTCGGCCAACCGGCGCATGAGATAAGGATACCACTGGGTTCCGAAGGGAATGTAGACCCGCACGTTGTAGCCGGCCTGGCGCAGCTTGGCCTGGAGGTCCCTCCGAACTCCGTACAGCATCTGAAACTCGAACCGGTCAGGTCCGATCCGGTGATCCCGGGTAAATGTTCGGGCATGCTCGATGATGCTCTCGTCGTGGGTTGCGATACCCGGGTAGTGCCCGTTGAGCAGGAGCCTTTCCATCAGCAGGATGTAGTTCCGGTCCACATCCTTCTTATCGGGAAAAGCCACGGAGGGTGGCTCGAGGTACGCTCCCTTGCAGAGCCGTACCCGGGCATCCAGACGAATCAGATCGTTGATGTCGTTTTCGGAACGGCGGAGTGCGGATTGAATCACCACGCCCGTATACCGGCGGTACTCGGGATACAGCCGATCGGTGAAGAAGCTCAGAGTTTTCTGGGTGTACTCCGAGCTCTCCATGTCCAGCCGCACGAATCCGTGGTGGTGCCGGGCCTTGTCCAGGATGCTCGACATGTTGGCGTAGCAGAGATCTTCCGAGATGTCGAGACCCATGCCGGTGAGCTTGACCGAGACGTTCACCTCCAGCTCGGCCTCGGCCATGCGGTCGAGCATGTCGAGGTATTGATCCCGCGCGGCGACCGCCTCTGACTCAACGGTGACGCTTTCGCCCAGGAGATCGAGTGAGACGGTGATGCCTCGCTGGCGTAGCTCCTGGGCCGCCTTTACCGCTTCACCGATAGTTTCTCCGGCCACGAATCGCGAAGCAAATTTTCGCGCCAGCCGGTTCCGGCGCACAAAGTCGAAGATCCGTCGCTGCTCCGAGAGCCAGAGCAGACTCTGTCGCATTACCAGGCGAATACCCCCTTCTGCAGTTTGCCGCTTCGAAAAGGCATCCGAAGCTAGCGGGACAAGGCGCAAGCCGCGAGTCACGATAGCCTGTGACTCAGGTCACGGGCTTGACCCGGAAAATTCATATCCTCACAGAAGGGGACAGCTCACACATCGAAATCGGCGGATCTGATGGCTACACGGCAGCGGCGGTGGAGGCGGGTCGAGAAGAAATCGCTGAAGCGGGTGCGAAAGACGACCACGCCGCCGCCGGAGGTCATCAGCGATCCGGTGGAGTCGGCCCACGCGGCCGGCCTCCGCTATGTCAGCGATACTCAGCCCGGTATCCGGCGGAAGCGCGCGGGAAAGGGGTTCGTCTACATCGGTCCTGACGGTAAGCCGATCCGTGACGCCAAGGAGCTAACCCGGATCCGTTCACTCGCCATACCGCCGGCTTACACGGACGTGTGGATCTGTTCCAGCCCCAACGGTCACATCCAGGCCACCGGACGCGACGCCCGGGGTCGAAAGCAGTACCGCTATCACCCGAAGTGGCGTGAGGTGCGCGACGAGACCAAGTTCGGGCGCATGCTCGCATTCAGCGAAGTACTGCCCACGATCCGAGCCAATGTGGAGAAGCATCTCAGCCTGCCCGGACTTCCCCGGGAAAAGGTCCTTGCCACCGTGGTCCGCCTACTCGAGTGCACCTGTATCCGGGTCGGCAACGATGAGTACGCCAAGTCAAACCAATCTTACGGTCTCACCACTCTGCAGGACCGGCACGTCAAAGTCGACGGCGCCAATGTGCGATTCGAGTTTCGCGGCAAGAGCGGCAAGACCCACAAGGTCGGTCTCAACGACCGGCGCCTGGCGCGGATCGTAGAGCGCTGCCAGGATCTGCCGGGTGCAGATCTGTTTCAGTACGAAGACGACGAGGGCGTTCGCCAGACAATCGGATCGGGAGACGTGAACGAGTACATCCGTGAGATCTCGGGCCAGGAGTTCACCGCCAAGGATTTCCGCACGTGGGCAGGTACTCTTGCAGCTGTCGCGGCGCTGAAGGAGGTCGGCGCGTGGTCCACTCAACGTCAGGCCAAGTCGAACGTCCTCAAGGCCATCGACCTGGTGGCCGAGCAGCTCAACAATACCCGCGCTGTATGTCGCAAGTACTACGTGCATCCCGCCGTGTTCGAGAGCTATCTCGGAGGTACCATGCTGGAGCGTCTCCAGA
>DASPKB010000373.1:0-4714 GCA_035628315.1 Gemmatimonadales bacterium
TAGCGATCAGGCGGGGAAGCCGTTTGCCCGATCCGGCTTTCCCGCGACGACGCTCCTGGACACGACCCTCGATTTTCCTGCCCCGGACCGGCTTTGAATCAGCTTGCTCGCTTACCTCCCCGCTTCCCCGCTTCCCTGCCCCCCTCACCGTCTCCTCCGGGCATACGCCATGAAATCATCCGCAGACCGCGTGTTGAGGATGTCCCCGGCTGCAAGCCAACCCTTTCGCGCCATGTTGACTGCATTGTCCACGAACCCGAGACCGCCTATGCCGTGGGCATCCGCACCGATCGAGATCGCCACGCCCCTTTCTCGGGCCTTTAGCACCAGCCTCCAATCGAGATCGAGGCGATGCGGGTCGCCGTTGATCTCGAGCGCCACCCCGGTGGCAGCTGCCTTGTCGATAACGGCATCGAGATCCACCGGGTAAGGGTCTCGCGAAAGCAGGAGCCGCCCGGTCGGGTGGCCGATGATGGTCAGATACGGATTGTCCATGGCGGCCAGGATTCGAGCTGTCATCTGCTTCTCGCCCATATTGAACCGGCTGTGAACCGAGGCGATCACGAAATCGAGGCGATCGAGCACCCTGGTTTCATAATCCACGCTGCCGTCCTGGAGAATATCGGCTTCGATACCCTTGAGGACCCGGAAACCTTCCAACCGGCTGTTGACCTGGTCGATTTCCTCAGTCTGGCGTGCCACGTCATCGGGCTGGAGTCCCCCGGCGTATGACGCCGCCTGGCTGTGATCGGTTACGCCCAGGTAGTCGTACCCCGCCTTTCTGCAGGCGAGGGCCAGCTCCTCCACAGTGTTGTGGCCGTCGGAGTAACTCGTATGGCAGTGCAGGAAGCCCTTCAGGTCCTTTTTCTCCACCAGGCGCGGCAAACTGCCCCCGGCGGCCGCCGCCACCTCGCCGCATCCTTCCCGGAGCTCCGGCGGAATGAATTCGAGCCCGAGCGCCTGATAGAAGGTGGCCTCGTCCGGTGTGGCCACGAACTGGCTCCCTTTCCAGAGCGCGGCTCCGTTCAGGGCAAAGCCCCGCGTACCGGCCCAGGCTGCAAGCTCGCGCAGGTGCGCCTCGTTGCCGGTTGCCTGCACCAGGACTGCGCCTGCGTTGACCGGGGTAGTGGCGACGATGTGGGCACTGGTGCCACCTGCAAACCGAAGAGTCAGTCTGCGCTCGTCCTGTCCGGCGAACTCATGGACCCCTGGAAGCTGGTTCAGTCGACGGAACAGCTCGGCGGGAGATGACTCCGCCACGAGCACGAACACGAGCTCGCGTACCACCTCGTTGCGGCGGCGGACTTCGCCCGCGACCACTGCGCTGGTGACACCGGGAAGCCGCTCCAGCGCAGCTCTCAGTCCTTCGGCATCGTCGGCTGCCTGGTGGGCCAGACGATAGGCGCTGGCCTGTCGCAAGAATGCGATGGACTTGAGGACGGTTTCGGAGGTTCGGGGCCCGAAGCGAGGCAACCGGGCGAGGCGCCCGTCGTGGGCTGCGGCCTCGAGCTCGGCGAGAGTGTCGATGCCCAGCACTTCATGGATCTGGCGGATCTTGGCCACGCCGAGTCCGGAAATCTCCAGCATCTCTACCAGGCCCGGCGGGATCTGTTCCCGCAGCTCTTCCAGCATGCTGGCCTTGCCCGTCTTCACCAGCTCGGTCACGATCTGAAGTGTGGCGGGGCCGACTCCCTTGGCAGACGCGAGCGAGCCGTCCTCTACTGATTCACGAAGGTCACCCGGGAAGCTGGTGATGGCCCGGGCTGCGGTGCGAAAGGCCCTGATCCGGAAAGGATTTTCGCTCTTGAGCTCCAGAAAGGCGGCGATCTGCTCCAGAACCTGAGCCACCGCCTTCTTGTCCATGTAATCCTTTACGCTTTCCATCGACCTGCCTCAGCCAGTGTGGCGAGCTGGCAGGTTCGCCATCCCAGCTCCAGCAGCTCCTCACCGCCCGTCAGAGAGTAGATCCCCGCAGCCGACCCGCCAGCAAGCGTGGGCGAGAACAGTGGGCTTCGGTCGGCTCGCGCCAACCGTCGAGGCCTCGCGCCCCCGACTTCGACTACGCTGAAGCCGGGACGCTCCGGGTGGATACCGAATACTCCAAGAACTCGGAGCAGGTCAGGCCCTTCGCCATACTGGAAGAAGCCATCGAGAGGCTCGGGCGCCTCGCCCGGAACGACAGGAGCCCAGAGCCGCCGCACGGGCACCTGTACGTAGTGGGGTGGTGGTGAGGGGCCTTCCTCTGCGTATTCGGGGACGGCGCGCAGCAACTCGCTGAGTTGATCGGCGGAGAGATCCAGGGAGCGCCGGCCGGCGTTCCAAAATAGGTAGCCATGGTGCACCAGCGCTGCCAGCTGATCGATGCCTTCTCCCAGGCCCTCGTCGGGTCGTAGGTCCCGGAGCAGAGCGACGACCTCACGCTGCATAAGGAATGCATCCCGATCTTGCGGATTTTGCCCCGACGCAGAGATGGCAGACTGGATGCGCGGGAACGTCGTCTGGGCAATGGGCTCGAAGACGAGATCGAAGGGAGTGGGCCGAACCTGCTGCATGCGGTGAATTTAGCCTGGCAGGAACCCATTCAGCACGCGGACGAAGTCGTCGAACGCTTCCACATAGGGAACGTGCCCGCAGTTTGGTATCAGGTGCAGACTGGCTCCCAGCAGCTCGGCAACGGTACGAGCGCTTTCCTCAGGAATCACGTCGTTCAGCCCCTGCAGCACGAGCGAGGGAACCGAGATGTGGGCCAGCCGGGGCCGCAGGTCGTAATCTCCCAGGCTTTGCCATACCTCCTGTTGGGTCCGCCCGGTTACCCGAAAAGGCGTGAGATCCCGGACTCGGCTGGGGTCGAAGAAGTAGGGCGCGACGGAGAGCTCGAAAACACGGCGGGCGTAAGCTTGGGGATTGCTCTCCCGGAGACCGCTTTCCCGCAGGGCTGCGCGTTCACGTTGCAAAGCCGGGTCCAGGTTTCGCTCCTGAAAACGCCGTTCGAACTCCTGGCGAGCCTCCTTATACGATGGAGCCGGACTTATCAGCGCGAGCTGCTCTACTCGGTCGCTGTGTTCGACTGCATAGAGCAGTGCCAGCAGACCACCCCAGGAGTAACCGGCGAGGCTGAGTCGCTCCTGGCCCCACTGCCGCCTCAACTCCTCCAGGTCGGCAACCTGTTCCTGCCATCCAACCGGGACGTCGCGGGAAACTGGAGACCGGCCGCCGCCGCGCTGATCGTAGTAGATCAGCTCTCGGCGGTCAGCCAGTGCATCGAAGCCGGGGAGCAGGTAGTCATGATGGGCGCCCGGACCCCCATGAAGAACGACGGTTGGAGGTCCCTGGCCGACTCGGCGTTCAAACAGCTGTACTCCCCGCACCTGCCGAAAACTGGTCGCCGGGACCGGGCCCGCCGAGCTCACAGCAGAACGGCCAATGCGTCCGCTACCTGACGGACTGCAGCTTCCTCTTCTGGCGTAAAAGGATCGGGGACATCGCTGTCAATATCGATCTGGCCCAGGATGGTGGGACCGCGGCGGATTAGCACCACCAGCTCGGAGCGGGTCCAAGCATTGCAGGCCAGGTAGTTGTCGACAGCGCGTACATCCGGAACATTCTGATCCTGCCCACTCGCCACCGCGGTACCGCAAACACCGGTGCCGACGGGTATCCGCGTGTGCTCGGTTTCGCGGCCCGCAAAGGCCTCAAGGACGAGCTCGTTGCCATGGAGCATGTAGAGGTACACGGAGGTGTAGGGAGGCCCGGCGGCTCGGATTTTGTCGGCGGCTATCCGGAGCAGCGCCTGCCTCCCTTCCTCCCGGGCGAAGGAGCCTCGCAATGCCGCGACGATTTTCGCGCTGTCCAGGACCGGCACTCAGCCGCCTCTGGTGCCGAGCCGGGCTTTCAGCGTCGTCACTGCCGACCCCCGGCGTACCACGATATCCACCGAATCCCCGGGCCGATGGCTCCGCAGAGCATCGGTCATGGCCTGAAGGTCCGGAGTCTCGGTGTTCCCGATGCGAGTGATGATATCGTCCCCTCGAAGTCCCGCCTTCTCGGCCGGACTGCCTGCTCGGACTCCCACCAGCCGGACACCGCCCGGAGCGCCGGTCATGTCCGGGACCGTCCCGAGGTACGCGCCGTAACCGGACGTGGCAGCGGGAGGAGAAGAGGTGTGAGCCGGGACGGCTGGGGGCTGGTCGAGGAAGGTCAGAGGAGCCCGCCGGTTCGCCAGCGCCGTTACCAGCCCCAGGGTGAAGTCCGCCACCCGCTTGAGACCGTCCAGATTGACCTTCTGCCAATCGTCCGTCGTTCGGTGGTAATCCTCGTGAAGATCGGTGAAGAGATGCAGTACCGGGCGTTTGGCCGCATAGAACGAGGATTGATCACTGGGCCCGTAGCCGTCACCCTGAGCCTTGAGGTCAAAGCCGGCGTACCAGTTCAGGGAATCCAGCAGGGCGGGAAACTCCTTGGCGCTCCGGGCCCCGTAGACGATCAGCCGGCCGTGCCGGAGACGCCCCACCATGTCCAGGTTCACCATCGCGAGGGTACCCGATAGCGGATAGATGGGCTCCTTCACGGTGTTCATGCCATTGAGGACGGACATCGCTCTCCTTTCGCAGGCGAGATTCAAAGCCCGGACAGCGCGTGCTCAGCGCGTCAGGCGGGCCGAGGCGGCACGCAGCACCTTCGCGAATCGGTCGACGATGGTCGGCTTGGACCGTGC
>DASPKB010000374.1:0-3454 GCA_035628315.1 Gemmatimonadales bacterium
TACTCATCAACATCATTGGTGGCGACGACCTGACGCTGGGCGAGACCACCCAGATCAACGACATCATCCACGACGCGGTTGGCGACGACGCCGAGATCATCTTCGGCGCCGGCAATGATCCAGCCATGCACGGTGAGGTACGAGTTACCGTAATCGCCACCGGCTTCGATCGGCCGGTGAGCGTGGAGCAGCCGGTTGGCCGCGCGTCGGGTGCCGCGGGAGTTATCAACTTCCCCTCGCACCGGCAGCGGCCGGCCACACCAGCGCAGCCGGCGGCTCCCGTCATAACCAGAGTGCAGCCGCGAATCCATCAGACTCCAGCCGCGGCGACGCCGACCGACGTTCCGGAGATGGAGATTCCCACCTTCATCCGCAGGCAAATGGACTGATGCGAGGTTTGAAGGTGTTCGGGGCCGCGGTCGTGCTCGGTGCTTCAGCCGTGCTTGGGCTGAGCGACCGCTGGCCCTGGGGCCGGCTGAACAGCGAGTCCATCGCGCCGGTTGTTCTTCCGAAACCGGCCATGAGCTTTACCGAGATCCGGGACACGCTGCGCCAGGGCGAAACCCTGTCCGATCTCTTCGAACGCCACAAAATCAGCTTCGATTTCCAGTGGCTCGATTCCACATCGCTGCTCAACCCACGGCGGGTGCGCGCAGGACTGATCTTCAGCTTTCGCAAGCTGCTCGGTGACTCTGCTCCCAGTCATATCGCGGTGCGGACCTCGCCCGAGCAGCGGGTCATCTTCCGCCGGGTATCGGATCGCTGGAGCGGCAGCGCACAGCCGATCCAGTGGCAAACTCAGGAGACCAGAATCGAGGGCCGAATCGAGAACTCGCTCTACGAGGCGCTCGATGCCGGCGTGCCGGACGACAAGCTCGATGCGGCCAACCGTCGCCGGCTGGCGTGGGACCTGGCCGACGTTTACGCCTGGGAAGTGGACTTCACCCGTGATATCCGTCCGGGCGATCGGTTTCAGGTAGTCTTCGAGCGGATGGTGTCGGAAGAAGGCGAAGTGCGCATCGGAAAGGTGCTGGCCAGCGATCTGACGATCTCGGGAAAAAGCCTTACGGCATTCCGGTTTGGCGGCGGGACCGGGCGCGGCGCGCTGTACTACGATGCCGACGGCGGCTCGCTGCGGCGGGCGTTCCTTCGTGCACCCGTCGAGTTCCGCCGCATCTCCTCCAACTTTGCCGGGCGCAGATACCATCCGGTGCTCGGGCGAGTCCGCCGCCACGAGGGTACCGACTACTCTGCCGCTCCAGGCACCCCGGTCATGGCAGCCGGTGACGGGGTGGTTCTCCGCGCCGGACGTGCTGGTGGATACGGTAACCTGATCGAGCTGCGGCATATGAACGGGATAACCACCCGCTACGGGCATCTGCGAGCATTCGCGCGCAATATCCGGCGGGGCGTGCGAGTCGAGCAGGGTCAAACCATCGGCTATGTTGGATCTACCGGGCTGGCTACTGGTCCTCACCTGCACTATGAGTTCCGAATGAACGGCGTGCCCAAGGATTCCAGGCGGGTCCAGCTGGGTAGCGGGGCTCCCGTGCCGGCTCAAGACCGCCCCGCGTTCGAGCAGGAGCGCGACCGCCTCCTCGGACTGCTCCGTACCTCCGACAGCACGGTCTCACCTTCGATCGCGCGGCAGCCCGCTGAAACCTCATCGCGGTGGTTGCCGTAGCGCCGGTTAGTGGATTTCCTTCCCGCCATAGACATTCGCAGCGGCCGCGTTGTTCGCCTGAGCCAGGGTGAGCAGACGCGGCAAACCGTTTATGGGGACGACCCCATTGCGGTCGCGGAGCAATTCTTGCTCGATGGGGCACACTGGATCCATGTGGTGGATCTGGATCGAGCCTTCGGAACCGGGCACAATTCCGATTTGATTCAGAAGCTGATCCATCAGCTCGGGCCCCGGGCCAGGGTCCAACTGGGTGGAGGATTTCGTTCCCTCGATCTGGTCCGCGGTGCCGTGGAGAGCGGCGCCGCCCGCATCGTCATCGGAACTGCAGCGGCACTGAATCCTGAGCTCGTCCCGGCTGCGGTGCAGGCGGTGGGCGGCGAACGTCTGGCGGTCGCGGTCGATGTCCGGGGCGAGTTCGTCGCGGTGCGGGGCTGGAGCGAAACCTCCGGTCGCCGAGCCCAGGAGCTGGCGGCGGAGGTTCTGCAGCAAGGCGTCAGCACGCTGGTATACACCAATATCGATCGAGACGGGATGCTGAGCGGGGCCGATCTCGCCGGCGCCGTCGCGCTTCAGACTGCGGGCGCCCGAGTCATTGCCAGCGGCGGAGTCGCGGGATTGGCCGACATTCAACAAGCCTGCGCCGCGGGCCTGGGCGGCATCATCGTCGGACGTGCCTTGTACGAGGGGCGCCTGAATCTGCGCGATGCTGTAGAGGCCGCCCGCTGCGCTCGGTTCCGCTGAATGCTCACTGCGTCCGTCGTAATCCTCATAGCCTTGGGCCTCTCATGTTTCACCTACCTGGCCCTCGAGCGCGCCGGCCGGCGTGCCTGGGTTCCGCTGGTCTGCCGGACTATTGCCTGGACGGCGCTGGGGCTCCTCCTCGTCAATCTCAGCTGCCGGGTTCGAGGCGCGGCGCCACAACCGATCGTCCTGCTCGACGCTTCACTCAGTCTTGGCGCCGCGGGCGGGAGGTGGCTTGAGGCGCGTGACTCGGCGCGCCGGTGGGGCGAAGTCCGCAGCTTCGGTGATGAGCGGCTCGGAAACGACACGGTACCCACCCGCGGTCGATCACTTCTCGCGCCGGCTCTCATCGGCGCCGCCGCGACGGGCCGGCCGGTGATTGTCGTCACCGATGGAGAAGTAGAGGACACTCGCGAGATCCCGCCTGACATTCTCGCCCGCAGCGGTGTCCGCATATTTGCCCGCAAAGTCCAGCCGGACGTTGCGATCAGCCGGGTCACCGGCCCGCATCGCGTCAGTGCCGGAGATTCAATTCCGCTCGACCTCCTGCTGCAATCAGTCGGTCAGACGACGCCGGACACGGTAACTGTGCGGGTGAATGCGGGAAGCGTCAGGCTCGCGCGGCGCATTGTCAGGCTAAGTGGTGAGGCGGCAGGGCGAGCCCGGATTCTGGTGCCAACCACGCAGCTCTCAGCCGGCGATCACGTGCTGCAGATTGCGCTGGGGGAGAGCCGGGATTCCGAGCCCCGCACCGATACCCGGCTCCACATTGTGACGGTAACTCCGACGCCGGGCGTGGTTTTTCTGGCCAGCCCCGCCGACTGGGACAGCCGATTTCTCTACCGGACACTTCGCGAGGTCAGCCAGCTACCCGTCAGGGGATTCCTGCGGCTGGATGGTAATCGCTGGCGCTCGATGAGCGATCTCCGGCCGGTTCCGGCGGAGGCAGTGCGTCGTGCGGCACGGCGCGCGGACCTGCTGGTGCTCAAGGGAGCCGCGGCCCCAATGGCGCAGGGAAGCCAGGCGCGG
>DASPKB010000375.1:0-2761 GCA_035628315.1 Gemmatimonadales bacterium
GAGTCTGGCATTCCAATCGGACCCCGGAAGCGGGAGCGAAGGCCCCTCAGGGCTCCGCCGGTCGACCTGCGGCACCGGCGAAGCAATCTCAGGTATCAGCCTATCAGCGGCTAATGGCGCGGCGCAGCTCGTAGCTGCGCACCCCGTCAGACACCTCCAGGTTCAGCTCGGCTTTTCCAGTGGCGATGCGGGCCCGTCCACCTCTTGCCATCGAGAGTACCTCACCAGTGTCCGGATCCCGCACCACGATCATGGGGTGGGCGCCGGCATCCCATTCGAGCGTGACTCCATCCCCCTCTCGTTTGAGGTTTACAGCATCGGGCCTTGCGCCGCGGGCTGCAGCGGCGGGTGACTGGGCAATTGCAGCAACCGGGGCGCCGGGGCCCTGAAGCCGCAGAGTTGTCAGCTGCGCTGCACGCGCCGGGCTCAGCGGAACCGCGAAGGCGAAGTGCCGGGATCCGCTTCCCTTATCGGCGACCGGAACGGCGTCGAAGGAGAGGGAGAAGAGGCGGCTTCCGTCTCCGGCTGTAGCCTCGAGCGTGTATGGTCCGGGTTTGGTCGGCAGCCGGGGCCGGGTGACCACCTGGAACGCTGGCTCCAGCACCATGCGGCCGCTCTGGATCCGCCCCCAGACGACCACGCTCAGCTGGGTATCCCGAGTCGTGACGCTGCTGCTGGATCCAGCCGAGGCACGGAAGGAGAGCACCCGGTTCCAGGTGTGGTCGCTGATCCAGGGGTTCGGACAGTAGCCCATGATGTCGGGATCGCTCGGTGGTCGCACCCTCTCGGGGCCGAGGTCCAGACCGAAAACTCCGATTCTGCCATTGGAGTAGGGGTAAGGCTCGCTAGGATCGAGCCCGCCCGGATTGCCACAGGGGCTGTGCCAGCGACCCCAGTTGTGTCCCAGCTCATGGGCGACAACCTGGCCGACGTCAGCAGGATCGTCGGATCCCACAGCCGACGGAACGCCGACGTACCCGATGCCATTCACTCCCGCACCATAGTTCACGCGCACGAGACCGAAATAATGCTGGTTAGGGCCTCCCTCGATCAGCCGCATCATTTCGATTTCTTCGAGCACCCGCTCCCAGGCATCGTTCCCGTCGCTTCCTTCCAGCGGGAGCTGAGTGGTCGTGGTGTACACAGAGTGCACGCTGGTTCGGATCTCGTTCAGCGGATGCATGCGCCGGGCGAGGTCCAGCAGAGCGCCCACGTTCCCCACGGTACCGGTCAGGCCGTTGGCGGCCTGGCGTACGGGCACGAACTGAATTGAAAGGGGAGGAACCGCGCGCACTCCGAGCGGCCGCGGAGTTCCAGTGGCTGGGAAGCTGTTATCACCTTCGTTTGGCTCGGCGACTGCATTCTCCGGATCCACGTCGGCCAGCACGGTGGTATTCGGCTGGATCAGCGCCGCCGGGACCCTGAGGTTCCAGGAGCTGCCGAGTGTCCCTTCCTGTACGCTGGTCGGGGTGGAACCGCCGTCGGCCGGTATGGTCAAGGTCTGGGTGGGAGCCGAGGATCCGTTCTGGAAGAACCTGACCCTGACTGGTGGACGTGGGCTGTTCGGGCCGCTCGCGGTGACGAATACCCGAAGATAGGCTTCGCGGCCCTGCACCAGTGGAACGCTGCCGTCACCCGCCTGGGTGCTCTGGGTGAGATACATCCGCTCGATCCGGAGATTGACCGAGCCACCGACCGCCGCACAGCTCACTGAAAATGAGACCGTGGCGGTCTCGCCCGCCGTCACGGTGACCGTGCGATCCAGACCGCCGGCTACGGTACAGTTCGAGGCTACGCCGCCCAGCGTCACCGTATGAGAAGCGGGAGTCAACCCATTCACCGTACGAGAGCCGTTGATGTCCAGAGGCTGCGTGGCGCCACCGTCGATAGTCACAGTGTAGCCATCCGGATCCCGGGAGCTGCCCGTTGTTGTGGCAATGATCCGGACCTGTCCCGTGCTCGGCCCGGTGGCCGTGCAAGTCACGGCAAAAGCGACCGGCGTCGATTGGCCGGCGGTGACCGTGACGGTACGCGGATTATCTGCGGCGCTGCAGTTACCGGCCAAACCATTCAGGGTGACGGTGTGAGTGCCCGCGCTCAGATTCCCCACCGAAATGGTGCCGTTCACCGGCAGCGGACGAGCGCCGGCGTTGTCCACCGCCACGGTGTAACCATCAGGATCGGGGGACGCTCCGGTCGTTGCTGCCGAGACTTGTACGCTCCCCGTACCCGGCGGGGGGTTGACGCAGGTTACCGAGAACGCCACCGAAACCGTGCCGCCCGGAGGTACGCTGGCTGATCGGGGATTCGCCCCGGAAACCGTGCAGTTGCTTGCGATGCCGCTCAGCTGAAGTGAATGCTGGCCTGCCGTGATATTCAGCAAATTCAAAGAGCCGTTTGCCCCGATCGGTTGACTCGAACCGCCATCGACGCTTACAGCGTAGCCGTCCGGGTCGGGTACGGGCCCACCAGTAGAAGTGGTGACCTGGATAGTTCCGGCAGTCGGGGCGGGACTACTGCAGGTGATCGAAAAAGAAACCGGTAGTGACTGGCCGGCGGTAACGGTAACGTTTTGCGGGTTGGCGCCGTCGAGCTGGCAGTTCGCCGCGATCCCGGTGAGCCCGAGGGTGTGAGATCCTGGTGTGAGCCCGTTCAGGCTGGAGGTGGCGTTAACCCCTATAGCACCGCGATCGGTGCCATCGAGCAGCAGGCCATACCCATCGGGGTCGGAGCCGTCTCCCGTTGTGGCTACCGACACGTC
>DASPKB010000376.1:0-3294 GCA_035628315.1 Gemmatimonadales bacterium
GAAGCCGGCGCCGATCCCCTGCTGTCGGTGGGGCGAGGGCTGGCCTCCTGAAAGGACCGGGCTTTCCGCGGGTTCCACCGCGACAATGCGAATACCCGGTTTCTTTTCGCGGAGAAAACGGCCTGCTCCGGTGATGGTGCCTCCGGTGCCGATGCCCGAAACGAAGATGTCCACAGCCCCCCCGGTATCAGCCCAGATCTCCGGTCCAGTGGTCCGGTAGTGAATCGCGGGATTCGCTGCGTTGTCGAACTGGCGTGGCATCCAGGCCCGGTCGCCCAAGCGGCTCAGGATCTCTTCAGCACGGGCAATGGCGCCCTTCATTCCCTTGGCGCCTTCGGTAAGGACTACCTTGGCGCCGAGGGCCCGAAGCATATGTCGCCGCTCGAGCGTCATCGTTTCCGGCATGGTGAAGACGCACCGATAGCCCTGCGCCGCAGCTACGTACGCCAGGCCGATGCCGGTGTTCCCGCTGGTGGGCTCTACGATGATCATCCCGGGCCGCAGCCGGCCTTGTTCTACGGCATCGTTGATCATGGCCGCGCCAATCCGGTCCTTCACCGAATTGAAGGGATTGTACCCCTCGTGTTTGACGACGATGCTGGCTGGCAGGCCGGCTGCAATACGGTTGAGTCGAATGAGAGGTGTGTTCCCGAGCGTTCCGCTCACGTCGGGATAGATCTTGCCATGCGGCATGGGGGCCTCGGGGACGAACGCCGGGAAACAGGGTCTAGTTAACCTGGCAAGAATAACATGCTCGCGCTTCGGCTTCATCCCCGAACGGACCCGGCGCCATTCGCTACGGCGGCACAGGACCGGGCGAGCCGGATCAACGCCTCCGCTCCCCAGGATCCACGGTCGGTCAGAAGGTCAAGCAGCTTCGAGGGCAACGCGCTGAGACCCAGCCGCGCGCCACTGATCGCGCCTGCGATGGCCGCCATTGTGTCGGTGTCTCCCCCGACCGCGATCGCGGTACACAGAGTTTCCCAGTAGTCATCGGGCGATCGAAGGAAGGCGTACAAACTCCAGCAGATGCTCGGAGTGACAAATGCCGATATGCCTTGCCAGCGGGAGTGCCCCGGATCGAGGCCGATTTCGTGGACGTGCCGGGCGGCGGCCACCGGGTCGAGCGAGGCCCACTTCAGGACCCCGCGAATGGCCTCGCCGACCGAGGCGTCTTCCTCCGCGGCTAAAGCGGCAACGTCCTCCAGAAACGTGGAGGGGCGAACCAGCTCGCCAGCCGCCGCAAGGGAAACTGCGCGAGCCACCGCGACAGCACCGGCCGCGCATCGAGGATCGCGGTGGGTGATGCGGCTCTGCTCCCGGGCTACCCGCCTCATTGCTTGCGCATCGGGAAAGAGAACGCCAAGCTGGCCGGCCCGCATGGCGCTCCCGTTCCCGGCATAGGGCGGAGGTGTTCCCGCTTCGGTCCAGTGCACCCCCTCGGCGATCCGGAGCGCGGCTGATCGGGTGCCCCATCCGGCCCCGACTGCCTGGCCTTCTAGGAAGAGCCGGGCCAGCTTGCCGGCGAAGGATGCGGGCTCCCACCCGGCGCGCTCCTCATAGCTGCGCAGGAGCTCGCGGGCGAATTGGGTATCGTCGGTGTACTGGCCAAAGGGAAACTGCGGGTGAGAGCGCTGCCCCGCCCTGCCGCGTCGCAGCCAATCGTCTACGTAGCTCTGGGCGACCTCGGGCGGCTCGGCTTCCACCACAAAGCCCAAAGCATCACCGAGCGCCTGGCCCAGCAGCGAGCCAGCGAGCTGATCTTCCGCTACCCGGATACCGGCTCGACCTCACGGCCGCAATGTTTGCAGACACGGGCCCGAGCGAGAATCCGTTCGGCGCAGTAGGGACACTCCCGCTCTATTCTGGACGGTTCCGCCTCCATTCCGGCTCCCGCCGCAGCCGGCGAGCCGCGGCGTTCCTCGAACGCCACCGCCTGGCTCTGGACCTGCCGGCGGAACTCGAGAGGCTGAGAGATACCCGCAAAGGCATCCTCCGTCCCGCCACTGCCGGTAATTCTCACTGTGCCGAACCCGAGCATGCGTCCGAGAATCCCTTGATCTACGGCAATCGCCTCGACCTTGCTGAGCAACGTTTCATCGGACTCGCGCTGTATGAACCCGGTCTTGCTCAACACTCGTTTGTTGGTGACGGCGAACTCGGTGCCGACGTAGCGAATGAGCGGCCCAATTGCAAAGAGCAGCCCGATGCCGGCCAGTATCGCGCCGAGGTACCAGTACGCCGGCTCATACATCCAGAGAACGATCCCGAGTGCGGCTCCGAGCAGCACGATGAGGATGGACCAGCCGAAGATGGTCCAGTGCAGGTGGGCCCGGTAGATGATTCGCTCACCGTCGAGGAGATGGTCGTCGAGGTAGCTCATGGCCACAAGATAGAGCGGTTTAGGTCGATGGGGCACTACTGGTAGTACGGTGGGCTACTGGTCGTACAAAGAGCAGAGCCCCGCAGTTGCGGGGCCCCCTCTGTGTCGAGCCTGGAAAAGAACCTGCGTTACGCCTGTTCCTGAACGATGCGGATCGGGCCTGCGGTCGTCTGGCAGAACGTTTCGCCCGCATCTCCAACCCCCTGCACCGCAAGGACGGCCGCGGCGACCGTGAGGTCACAGACTGTGACAAGAACGTTAGCAGCGACTGCTACATTCACGTTGTTGAGGATTTCGACGTCGCCGAGGCTGACGTTGATCAGGCCTTCTTGACGCGAATTGTTCCCGCCAGCAGGTGCCGGGTTCTCAGCGGGCGTAGCCTGCTCGATCCTGATCGGGCCTGCCTCCGTAGAGCAGAACGTGTCGTCGCCTTCCGCGACAACCTGCGCCGCGAGAACGGCGATCGGGATGGTCACGTCACACACCGTCGCGATGACGTTCGCGGCGACGGCAAGGTTGACGTTGTTCAGAAGCTCAATGTCGCCAGTGCTGACGTTGACGAGTCCGACTTGCCGCGAGTTGTTCTGGAGTTCCGCTTCCGGAAGCGACGGGCTCGAAGGGCTGGACGGCGAGCTATCGTCGCACGCTCCAAGAGCAAAGGCAACAGTAACCGCCGCAAGACCTGCGGTTAAGCGATTTCGACTGTACATAGGAGCTCACCTCATAATGGATCAATGGCGGGTAAGTTGCTTCTAGTGCAACGTACAGGGGCTGTCCCCGCGCAGAGCCAGTAATTGAGCACCAGTGATCAGTGTCATCGGTGACCCTTATCACGATTTTCGAGAGTCAATTTTTGTGACGAATGGGCTTGTGGATTTCTTTACAAGGCGCAAGTCTGCGCGTCAAAATCG